>CAZHQB010000017.1:0-19991 GCA_964534895.1 uncultured Micavibrio sp. | reverse complement strand
TGTGTTGTCAAAAAATAATAAAATAAATATAAAGAAAAATACTTTTGTCTCTAAACTTAACAATGCTGATCAAAGCTCAAATAATGTTTTATCTAAAGATGAGTCGTGTAAAACTGAATATAACAAACTTTTGTCTGCAAATAAATTTGATTTTGACAAGTATTGTATAAATCATGATGTGCATTCCAGTGATTATAATGCAAATACAGCGGTACAAAAAAAGAAAAACTTAGTGTTAATTTTTGATGCATCAGGATCAATGGCAGCAAAAATTGATGGTAAAAGAAAAATTGATATAGCAAAAGAAGCTGCTTGGAAATTTATTGATCAAATTGCCACTGAGAAAAATTTGGCATTAAGCATTATAGTTTATGGACATAAAGGAAATAATTCTCAATCACAAAAGGCAATATCTTGTGCTGGAATAGATGAAATTTATTATTTAGGAGATGTTGATGCTGAAATCGCCAAAGCAAAATTAAATAAATTTGATGCAATAGGTTGGACGCCTATTGCCGGAGCATTTCAAAAAGCTAAGAAAATTTTGGCAGATAAACCAAACGATGAAAACTTTATATTATTAGTATCTGACGGAAAAGAAATGTGTGATGGTGATCCAATAAAAGCAATAACTACAATAAAAGAGGGCGGATTTAATATAAAGGCTGATGTTATAGGTTTTGATGTAGATGGAGAAGATGAGAATCAATTAAAAGCAATTGCAAAAGCTGGTGATGGAGATTATTTTAGTGTTAGCAATGCGGTTGATTTAGACAATGCTTTTGCGAAACATAAAAAAATGTTAGATAAAGCAAATTTTAAGATTGGTCATACATTAGAACAACTTTCTGATGTTAGTTTTATTATTAATAATTATAATCAGTGTTTAATAATGTTAAAGAAGGAAGAAGCGGTTATGATGTTAGATATTCATGCAAAAAAAATATTGGGTGCAGATTGTGAACAAATTGCACAAAAACAATATGAGGTTAGAGTTAATAAGATTAAACATCAATTAGATGATGTGTATAAACTTGATATGGAAGCATTTAATTTAGCAAAATAATATAAAAATATGGTAAAAAATAATATCGTGAACACAATTACAGCTATAATCATAACAGGGATTTGTTTATTTAGTGTATTTACTTCAAAAGTATTTGCTAGAGAGAATTGGGATGTAGATAATGTACATGTACATCATGGCGCGTGGAGCCAAGAACTTAGCCGCTGGAATACTATTGCATCAGCTTGGTATGAAAAAGTAAAATCAAATCAGTATATGCCACAAGACTCATACACTAAACCAGAGGATGGGTGTAGTGAAAATAACTGTTGGGAAAATAATCCAACAGGATCTAAATATTGTATTGGTGATAAATGTTGGGAATCTGATCCAACCATGTTTAAAATTATTGATTTTGATGGAAATACTGTGGAAATATGGAAGAATCGTTGTTCTATGACGTCAGAATGGTTTGTATTTGGTGATAGTAAGTGGAGTTGTAAGAATAGTAATCAGAAAAATGAGTTTATTGGGCAAGCAAAAGAAAAATGGGAAAGTGATAATTTTGGACAGAAATTGATATATGTAAATAGAAATGGAGATAAATGGAAAAGTGATAATTTTGGACAAGGAATTATGTTTGAGGGAGTAAATGGTGAGAAATGGGATAGTAATAATTTTGGACAAGGTCTTGAGCATGTTGATAAATCTGGTGAAAAATGGCAAGGATCAAAATATGATACGAAAGAACATTTTTAAAGTGTAAAATATGCAAAATAATATTGAGATACAAAAATTAATGACCGTAGAACAGGCACGCAAAAAAATTCCATTAAAAAAAATACACGAAAATCAAATCATTCAAGATAGAAAAGAAATTATAGATATTATTAAAGGTAAGGATGATAGACTTTTAATAATTGTTGGTCCATGTAGTGCATGGCCAAATGAGGCTGTACGTGTTTATGCAGAACAGTTGGTAGAATTGGCTAAATTATATAAGAATAATATTAAAATTGTGATGCGTGTTTATACTCAAAAACCGCGTACTACAGTTGGGTGGCCTGGCGTAGCTTTACAACCAGATCCCTTTGCTTGTCCAGATGTGAATGCTGGTATTATTTATGTACGAAAAATGATGCGAGAAATTATAGAGCTAGGCTTGCCTATTGCTGATGAAATTCTTTTTACAAATCTTTTTGAAAGTAGATCAGATATGCTTTCATGGGCAGCAATTGGAGCAAGAAGTAGTGAAGATCAAGAACATAGGGCGTTTGCTTCAGGTGTAGACTTTGCTGTTGGTATTAAAAATCCAACATCTGGCAATCTCAAAATAGGTATTAATGGTGTTATCTCTGCACAAAGTGAACATGTGTATGTGAAACGTTGTAATCAAATTGTTAGCAAAGGTAATGCGTATGCACATCTTGTGCTTAGGGGTGGAACGGAAGGCTCGAATTATTCTTTTGCACATTTAAAGCAAATTGTAAAATTATATAAAAAACACGACATACGTAATCCAGCGATTATTATTGATGCAAGTCATGATAATACACGTATTGATGATACAAAAGATTATACAAGACAATCAAAGATTATTGATTCTGTATTACGTTTTTGTAGAAAAAATAGTGATATAAAAAAAATAATGAAGGGTTTTTTGATTGAAAGTTTCATTAAGCAAGGTAATCAGGATCTCAATCAAATGAGTAAAGAAAATATTGATTTAGGTGGTTTATCAATAACGGATGCATGTATTGGTATTAATGAAACGCGAACACTTATGGAAAAGATTGTACAATTTCGTAAAAATAATAATTAAAAGTAATTTGTTGTCAGTAGTAATAAATTTTGATATAATAACTTTATATGAAAGCAAAAAAAAAGAAAAAAATAATGCAGATATTTGGGGTTGTTTTTGCAAGTGTTATGATACTTGCAATGTTAGGTTTTTTGTTGTTGCCTCTTTTGTCTATGTATTAATTAATATATGAGTAGTGGATTTCGTACAATTATAACATTTATATTTTTTATTTGTGGTATTGCAGTAATTGTGTTGACACTTATTTTAATTGTGAAAGAGAAAAGACGAGCACATGTAATTCAGAATGAAATTTATACATTAGAACAAGAAAAAAAATATTATGAACATGAAAATATGGAATGGCAAGATAAAATTGCATATTTAAAGTCAGAACATTCTTATGAAAAGGAAGCAAAAAAATTAAATTATAAAAAACAAGGAGAACATGTTGTGATAGTGCGACGTTCTCCTCAAAATAAGCAAGATGCGAATAGTATTGTATTAGGACAGAAAAAAAATCAATTAAAACATTATCAAATTTGGTTAAATTATTTTTTTAATAATAAAGATATATGAAAAATGTATATAAAAAGTTTGTTATAATTTGTATGAGTGTAGTAGTAACGATAATTATTGGTGTACTTTTGTGTGCATATGTTTTTCATGCTAATTATCCAGTAGTTGTGACAATTGGAAGGATTTTACATTTGCCTGCAATTATAGTTGATGGGAAGTGGATAACAATTTCAGAAATTGAAGAGAATACAGCCTCAATAAAACGTTTTTATGAAAATCAAGATTTTTCACGATTTGGCATTCGTATTGATTTTGAAACGGAAAATGGCAAAAAACGATTACAATTACAACAGAGGAAAATGATAAATAAATTGATTGAAGATATTGCAATTAAGCAAATAGCCAATGAGTGGAATATTCGAGTTAGTGATGATGCTGTTGCTACTGCAATGGAGCGTCCAATGACAGAAATGGGCACAGAAGAATCTGTAAAGTCGCAATTAGAAAACTTGTATGGTTGGTCATTGAAAGATTTTGGTGACAAAGTTGTACGAGGTCAGTTGTTGAGAGAAAAAGTAAGTGCTAAATTTAAAGAAAAAAATAAAATTTCACGAGAAAAATTGATACAAATAAAAAAAGCAAAAGCTGAATTAGATGATGGTAGAGATTTTAATGATGTCGCACAAAGATATTCTGAAGGTCTAACAGCTAATTCTGGTGGAATGATGGGTTGGTTTGGTAAAAAACAATTACAAGATGAAATTGGTAAACAAATTTTTACAATGAAAAAAGGTGAATATACTGATGTAATTGAAACGCAATTAGGAGTGCACATTGTGCATGTAAATGATATTTCAGAAGTAGATGGTAAAAAACTTATTAATATATCACAAATTATCATTAAAAAAAAGACACTAGCAGAATTTTTAAATGAACAAATTAGTAAAATGAATGTAAAAATATTATTACCGCAGTATAAATGGGATTCTAGTAAAGCAGCAGTTGTTTTTGTAGATAAGTCGATGGAAGAGTTTGAAAAAATGATGATAGAAGAAGCTCAAAAAACACAAAAAGAGTTATTAAATAATTGATAATGTTTTATGGATAATAAATTTTATTCAAAAGTGTTATTTATATTCTTATTTATTTTAATAAGTGTATTATCTGGAGTGCTGGGGGGTATTTTGGTATATAATTTTTTGGTAAAAGATTATGTTCCGTTAATTTCACAAAAATCAGAAATGGTAGTTAAAAAGGTGACTAAATTACAAGATGATTCTGTTATTAATGTTGTGAAAAATGCTACTGATTCAGTTGTGAGTATTGTTGCTTCAAAAAATATTTTACAGCCTCAATATATATTTTCTCCATTTTTTTTACCAAATAATATTACTCCACAAAAAAAATCTGTAAAAAAAGAAGAAATTGGTGGGGGTACAGGATTTTTTATATCTTCTGATGGGCTAATCGTTACTAATCGTCATGTTGTGGCAGATTCTGGGGCAGATTATACAGTTATTACTAAAGATAGGTCAAAGTATAAAGCCAAAGTATTAGCTAAAGATGAAGTTTTTGATTTTGCAATAATTAAAATTGATGGTACAA
Organism: uncultured Micavibrio sp.; assembly: GCA_964534895.1. Lineage (GTDB taxonomy): Bacteria > Patescibacteriota > Minisyncoccia > Moranbacterales. The sequence continues at coordinate 15,060 of CAZHQB010000017.1, read as the reverse complement.
ATTTTCATGCAGTTACTCTAGGTGATTCTGATAATATAAATATTGGTCAAACAGTCGTAGCTATTGGTAATTCTTTAGGTAAGTTTGCTCATTCTGTAAGTAAGGGAATTATTTCTGGTGTGCAAAGAAATATTGTCGCAGGTGGAGGGCCTGGTATTGGCATTGAGCATTTAAATGGTATAATACAAACGGATGCTGCAATTAATTTTGGTAATTCAGGTGGTCCACTTTTAGATTTGAATGGTAAAGTTATTGGCATTAATACAGCTAGAGCTCAAGGCGCAGAAAATGTAGGCTTTGCAATTCCTATTAATCAAGTGAAGCAATTTATTGAAGATGTCAAGCAAACTGGAAAAATTTCAAGGCCATTTTTAGGTGTACGATATATACCCGTAAATAAAGATATACAAGAAAAAATAAATTTACCTTATAAATATGGTATTTTAGTAATACATGGGGGAGCTATTAATGATATTGCAGTATTACCAAATTCTCCAGCTGATAAAGTAGGTATTGAAGAATATGATGTTATATTGAGAGTTGACGGACAACAAATTGATAAAGAACATACCTTATCACGAATAATTGCAAGTAAAAAAGTTGGAGATACGATTAAATTGGAATTGTGGCATAAGGGAGTAGAAAAAAATATTTCTGTCATATTAGAAGATAGAAATTTAATAAAATAATAATTTAAAAATATGGATATAAATAAATTTACAATGCGTGCGCAAGAAGCTTTGCAAGCCGCACAAGAGCAAGTGATAAAATATAAAGGACAGTTTGTGTTACCAGTACATCTGGCTTATGCTCTTTTAGAACAAAAAGAGTCTATTGTGCCAATTGTGATTAAAAAACAGGGCGTTGATTATGCTCAGTTGACACAGATTTTTCTTGATAAAATAAAAGACACCAAAACAGAGACTATCAATACAACCAAAGAACAGTTGTACATTTCTCAAGAATTGTCAAGAGTTTTATTGTATGCAGAAGATGAAATGAAATCAATGGATGATAAGTTTGTTTCAACAGAGCATCTCTTTTTAGCATTAATTGCTAAAGATAAGGATATTACAAAAATATTATCTAAATTTAATATAACATATGATTCTTTCAAGAAGGAACTCATAGGAGTTAGAGGAAATACAAACGTTGATTCGCAGACTACAGATGCAAATATGCAGACAATTGAAAAATATACAATTAATTTAGTTGAACGTGCGCGTAATGATGATGGCGATCCAATTATAGGTAGAGATGAGGAAATAAGACGAGTAATGCAAATATTATTGCGACGTACTAAAAATAATCCAGTACTTTTGGGTGAACCCGGTACCGGAAAAACTGCTATAGTAGAAGGTTTATCACAACGTATTGCAATAGGTGATGTACCTGAGTTACTTAAAGATAAGGAGATACTGTCTTTAGATTTAGGGCAATTGATTGCTGGAGCAAAATTTCGTGGGGAATTTGAAGATAGACTTAAGGCTTTGTTAAAGGAAATTACTCAGTCAGAAGGTAAATATATTCTTTTTATTGATGAATTGCATACGCTTGTTGGAGCTGGTGGTTCTGAAGGCACTATGGATGCTTCTAATATGCTTAAGCCCGCACTTGCTCGTGGAGAAATTCGTACAATTGGAGCTACAACATTAAAAGAATATCAAAAATATATAGAAAAAGATGCTGCTTTAGAGAGGCGTTTTCAACCAGTTTATGTGAATGAACCAAGTATTGATGATGCAATTGCTATTTTAAGAGGTATAAAAGAAAAATATGAGCTTCACCATGGAGTACGTATTACTGATGATGCGCTTGTTGCAGCTGTAGAACTATCACAAAGATACATCACAGATAGATTTTTGCCGGATAAAGCTGTTGACTTAATAGATGAGGCAGCTTCAACATTACGTATGGAAATTGATTCAATGCCAGCGGAGATTGATCAAATGGAAAGAGATATCCGTCGTTTAGAAGTTGAAAAAAAAGCATTAGAGTCATCTAGTAAAAAGAAAAAAACCTCTGAGTATAAAGAAAAATTGAAGAAAATAGAAAGAAAACTATCAGAATTGAAGGAGAAATCAAAAAAATTGACATTACAGTGGAAAGCGGAAAAAGATGTAATTATGGAGGTTAGGGATGCTAAAAAAAATATTGAGAGATTACGCATAGAAGCAGAAAACTTAGAAAGAGCTGGAGAGTTTAATAAAGTAGCAGAAATTAGATATGGTAAGATTCCAGAGTTTGAAGCATTGATAAAGAAAAAAGAAAAGAAATTGGCACAATTACAAAGTAATGGTGCAGTTTTGAAGGAGGAAGTTACAGAAGAAGATATAGCAAAAGTTGTGTCTAGATGGACTGGAGTTCCTGTCTCTAAAATGCTAACTGGTGAGATGCAACGTTTAGCTAAAATGGAAAAAGAGTTACAAAAACGTGTAATTGGACAAGAGAGAGCCGTAAGTGCAGTAGCTAATGCTGTCAGACGGGCTCGTGCTGGGATATCTGATGATAATCAACCAATTGCATCATTTATTTTTTTAGGACCTACGGGTGTTGGTAAAACTGAATTAGCAAAATCACTTGCAGAATTTATGTTTGATGATGAACGCATGTTAGTACGAATTGATATGAGTGAATATATGGAAAGTCATGCTGTTGCAAAACTTATAGGTTCTCCCCCTGGTTATATTGGTCATGAGGAAGGTGGACAATTAACTGAAATAATAAGACGTAAGCCTTATAGTGTTGTGCTTTTTGATGAAATAGAAAAAGCACATCCAGATGTTTTTAATATTTTCTTACAGATATTAGATGATGGGCAATTAACTGATAGTAAAGGGAGAACAGTTAATTTTAAAAATACTGTAATAATTATGACATCAAATATCGCTTCTGATTTAATATATGAGATGCAATCTAAAAATGATAACAGTAAAAAGAAAATGGAAGAAAAAGTAATGGATGAATTACGTAATCGGTTTAAACCAGAATTTTTAAATCGTGTTGATGATATCATTATTTTTAATCCACTGACAGAAAATATGATTACAGCTATAGTGAAGATTCAACTAAATCGTGTTAAAAATCGTCTAGCAGAAGAACAAATTTCTTTACATATTGATGATGAGGTAAAAAAATTTATTGCTAAAAAGGGTTTTGATCCTCTTTATGGTGCACGTCCATTGAAAAGAGTAATACAAAAAGAACTTTTAGATCCGTTAGCAATGCAAATTGTAAATGGTATAATTAATTCTGGTGATACGGTTTATATTAATATGAAAGGAGATAAGATTGATATTACATTAAAGTAATTATAAATATGATTGCACATTTAAGAAGTTTATTTTTTACGTTCATTTTTTTTGGAATATTAGAGTCTGTTATTTTTTTTGAATTATTGGATGGAAAAAATGGTCCTTTTTGGGTGGGTTTTTTAATTATATTTGCAATATTTGCTGGGTGGAGTGTTGGTAAAAATATTTTATATTCTTTTTTATTGTTTAGTTTAGCAATTTCTTCATTAGGACTGCTGTATTTTATTGATGATATTCGAGAGAAACAAATTTTTAGTTTGCTGGTATCAGCACTTTTTTACATGGCATTATTAGGTATTAAACGTATTCGCAAAAATGCTTTTGATATGACAGCACGTAGTTTATTTTCGGCTTCGTTGATTGCAATTATGTTTCTTTTTTATGCAGTAGTTTATGGTCTTTATATTAATTTTAACATCCCATTGGGACTTTTTATTGGGGTGCATTTTATATTCGTAACTATTATAACTTTTGTTTCACTTCGTGCTTATTCTAGTGATTATAGGCGTATTTTTTTGTATAGTGTGGTCATTGCTTTCGCTATGATTCAATTTGTATGGTTGGCAAATTTTTGGCCATTTGGATATTTGACAATGGCAACGATTAGTCTTATGTTTTATTATATATTATGGGATCTTGTACAAATGGTTTTTTTGAAAATATTATCAAAAAAACGTATAGTCATTACGATTTTATATTGCGTGATACTGATACTGTCAGTATTATTTACAACGCAGTGGTTATTAGTAGGATAAAATTATTTTTATGAAAAAAATATTTAGAATTATAGTTATTGGAATTATTGTGTTTATTATTGGAGGTTTTGGTGGACTTATGGTTGATTATGTAATTTTTACAAAAGCAACAGCTCATTCAATTTTGTCACAAAATAAGATTGTGAAAGCAATTAATAGTCATATCGGTGTAGTTAAGACAATAGAAAAAGTGGTTGTAGCAGATAATGAATCAATTGCTGATATAGCTTCACGTGCTGTTAGCACAGTAGTGTATATTGAGGCAATAAAAGATGATAATACAAAAATTACTGGAAACGGAGTTATAGTTAGTAGTGATGGTGTCATAGCGACGACCCTAGATTTGACTGCCATAAAAAAAGAAAAAATTTATATTGAGTTGAATGATAAAACTATATATGGTGTAGATAATATATATTTGGATAGTTATAGTGGTATCGTATTTTTACGCATTAATGCAGAAAATTTAGCGACAATATCATTTGCAAATTCAAATGATGCTAGAAGTGGCAAAAAACTTATATCTATAACACGTTCACATTCAGATGTGGATGCCAGGTTTGCTCTAGGTGGTTTTTGGGGTCGGGATTATTCTAAAAGTATTGCACAACCAATGAGCGATTTCTTGCAAGGCGTATTGTTACTTGATTTTTCACGAAATATTTTATCTCAAAGCGTGGGCTCACCAGTTGTAGATTTTCAAGGTAATATGATAGGTCTTATTGCATTTGATAAACAAAATGTAGTTGGTGGTAAAGGATTTTATGCTATTGCATCAAATGATATTGCTGATGCATTCAAAATATTTTTGAAACAGTCAGATAATATATCTCATAAAGATATATTGTTAGGTATTGATTATAAAATTATTGATGTGATTGATGCATATATTGCTAATCGTGAAATTACAAGTGGAGCAATTGTGTTAGTTTCGCATACTTTTACGGCCCAAAATAAGTTCGCTCAGACCTTGGCAGCACGTAGTGGACTTCAGAGTAATGATATTATTGTAATGGTTAATAATGAAAAGGTTGATTTTAAGAATAATCTTTCACGATTAATGTATAAACATAAAAATGATGACAAGATTGTGCTGGATATATTGCGAGCGGGCAAGCAAATGTCAATTGATATAAAATAAAAATTCATTCATGTTTTAAAAATCTTGTATTTATCTATAGTGAAAGTCTAGTTATTTTTAATTAATGGTAAAGTTTTGTGTGTTATAATATATGTAAAGTATATCATTATTAAAAGAATTATTTAAATTATGAAAGGCTTAACACAAAAAGAGGTAGAACAAAAACGAAAACATTATGGTTTTAATGAAATTGTTGAGAAAACAGAAAGTAATTTTAAAAAGATATTGAAGAAATTTTGGGGTCCAATTCCGTGGATGATTGAAATAGCTGCTATACTCTCCTTTATTTTACAAGATTGGGTTGATTTTTATATTATATTTGTTTTACTTATTGTAAATGTCGGTATAGATTATTTACAAGATTTTAGAGCAACAAATGCTGTTGCGAAATTAAAAGAAGGATTAGCTTTGCAAGCTTTAGTTTTTAGGAATGCAACTTTTGTACAATTGCCTGCTAGGGAATTAGTGCCAGGTGATATTATTAAATTGAAAATAGGTGATATAGTACCAGCAGATGCTAAATTAATCTCGGGTGATTATTTAGAGGTAGACCAATCATCATTAACTGGAGAATCCTTACCTGTTTACAAAAAGATAGACGATGTAGTTTTTTCTGGAGCTATTATCAAACAGGGAGATATGATTGCAGAAGTTACAGCAATTGGTATGAAAACATTTATGGGTAATAGTGCTCATCTTGTAGCTATTGTAGATGAAAAGCATTCTACTCATTTTCAGAAGGCAATTATAAATATTGGTCATTTTCTTATTGCCATTTCTGTTATTTTAGCCGGAATAATTTTAGTTGTTTCAATTAATAGGCATGATGTGATTATAGAAGACATTCGTTTTGTAATGGTTCTTTTAATAGCTTCTATACCAGTTGCTTTGCCAGCAGTGCTCTCTGTAACTATGGCGGTTGGAGCTCTTGATATTGCAAAAAAGAAAGTTATCATCAAAAGTCTATCGGCTATTGAAGAAATGGCAGGGTTTGATGTTTTGTGTAGTGATAAAACAGGAACATTAACACAAAATAAACTTACGATTCATGATCCTATCATATATTCAGATAATACAGAGGAGAAACTTTTTTTGTATGCGATATTAGCTAGTACCGAAGAAAATCAAGATCCAATTGAAATGCCAATATATGAGTATGCAAAAAGAAATCATCTTGCGGGCAATGTAGATAAATTTAAGTTATTGTCTTTTATTCCTTTTGATCCTATCAAAAAAAAGACAAAAGCTACTTATATGTATGAGGATACACAGATAACTGTATTTAAAGGAGCGCCTCAAGTTATTGCTGATTTATCGTCAGATAAAGATATTAAAAATAGAGTACTCATTGATGTAGAATCTCTTGCCAGCAAAGGATATAGATCACTTGCGGTTGCAGTAAAAACATCACAAGTGGAACCTGTAAAAATTATTGGGATAATTCCATTTTTAGATCCTCCAAGAAAGGATTCTGTTGAAGCTATTGAAAAGATTAGACAGATGGGTATAAACATTAAAATGTTGACGGGAGATAATCAAGATATCGCGAAGGAAATAGCAAAAATGTTAAAAATCGGTATCAATATTTTACCAATTAGTAAAATGCGTACAGGTAATCGTGTAGAAGAACAAACTATTTTAGCAAAAATAATTATTGAAGGGATATACAAGAAATTAAATAAAAATATCACTAAAGAGCAACTAACATCTTTTGGTCAAGATATTGCAAATAAAATTACACAAGAATTGGGCAAAACTAAAATGTCAGATAGTTATATTAAACAACATGAATCTGATATAATAAAACTTATTGAAAAAGCTGATGGTTTTTCACAGGTATTACCAGAAGATAAATATTTCATTATAGATAAACTTCAAAAAAATAAACATTTTGTAGCTATGACTGGGGATGGAGTAAATGACGCTCCAGCGCTTAAAAAAGCAGATGTTGGGATAGCCGTTTTGGGTGCTACAGATGCTGCTCGTGCAGCTTCAGATATAGTATTGATGGCGCCAGGATTATCCGTTATCGAAGAGGCTATAAAAATGGCACGTGAGACATTTGAACGTATGAAAGGCTATGCTACTTTTCGTATTGCAGAAACTATTCGAATTGTATTATTTATGTCATTATCCATTGTTGTTTTTAATTTTTATCCAGTTACGGCTGTAATGATTATTATGCTTGCACTATTAAATGATATACCAGTAATGATGATTGCTTATGACAATTCGCCATTAGATGAAAAACCTGTTTACTGGAATATGCGTGAAGTATTGACAGTATCGTCAGTTTTAGGTATTGCAGGAGTATTATCATCATTTTTAATTTTTTATTATTTACAAATACACTCATACCCAATTGCCTTGATCCAAGCAATGCTATTTCTCAAGCTTGATGTCGCTGGACACTCCACTCTTTATTTAACTCGTACAGGTAAAAAACATTTTTGGAAAAAACCATTTCCATCACTTAAGTTTTTTCTTCCAGCATTTGCTACACGTATTCTAGGAACTTTAATAGCAGTTTATGGAATCTTTATGGAACCAATCGGCTGGAAAATAGCAGGATTGATATGGATTTACGCATTAATTTGGTGGGTATTTAATGATTATGTGAAAGTTGGTACCTATAAAATAATGGATTATATACGTAGACAGAAAAATGAAATTATATTAAAATAAAAAATTTATTGTTATTGACATTATTATAGATGTATAGTATATTAAGAAATGCTAGTGATTTAATGTCACTTGTATTTTGATTGTAATTTTTTAGTATAATTTTAAAAAAATGCTTGCAATAATTAAGACTGGTGGAAAACAGTATAAAATTAAAGAAGGAGATAAAATAAAAGTAGAAAAATTATCTGGTGAAGTTGGTGATAAAATTATTTTTGAAGAGGTGTTATTTGCTGGAGATGATGAAAAGGTTTCTGTGGGAGCCCCTTTTGTAGACACATTAGTAATTGAGGGTAAAATACTTATGCAGGGTCGTCATAAAAAAGTTTGGGGAATTAAACATAAGGCAAAAAAACGTTATAAAAAAAAGTTTGGTCATAGACAATCTTTTACAGAAGTAGAAATCACAAGAATTACACAATAGAGGTAGAAAAAAAGGTTGACATTACGTCAACCTTTTTTAGATTATTCCATGCATGAGATTTATCTTGTGTCTCATGGGAATCCCCCTTTTTGCTATTCTTATGATATTTATTTCATTGATTGGAAAAAAATATTCATGGTTAGTTATATCATCTGATAATAAAATTATATCAGATGTATATAGTTTTCCTCGTAAAAATTTATTTTTTAATGTTGTTAATATGGATGAAATTTCATTTTCATCTCCTAACATACCATCACATATGGCACAAAATACTATACGCATTGCAGCGTTTAAATTTTTGTCCCACTTCAGGGGAGCGTAGTTAGTATAAATTTCAATTAATATCTTTGTGTTTTCATTTTGCATATTTCTATATTTTTTTCTATCCAGTCATAATTTTTCTTATACATTTTAAAATCTCCTATTATTTTTTTGTTAATGAACAGTAATTTTTTGTTTAACAATAGCATGCTATATATTTGATATTATAGTAAGGAATTTTTAGGCCAACATATTTTCTTGGTTAGAGTCAGATACAAAAATAAAAGATTTGTTTGGTTGTTTAGATATTTGTTTTAAGTGTGTTATATTTGGATTTTGTCTGATTGGGATGATGTGTAGGTCACCATTAGGAGCATTTTTTAATGTTTTTAGAAAGCTGTGTATAGAAATATGTATTTGAGTATCCTGAGGAAATCTTGCTTCGTACAGTAATTTTTCTATATAATAACGAGCTTTATTTTTTTTAGTTTTTGTTGTGCACATCCAGATGTTGAGATTTCCATGCCAATTGTTATATAAACGATAAGATAATATCATAGCCAAGTCAAATATTTTTTGGTTGTCATATAGATTTTTATTAAGTGCTTTATCAGAAATCCAGATATGTATATCTTTTTGTGAACCTAATCCAACAGTTTTATCTTTATCAAATAATATTATGCCAGTTTGTGAATGTTTGGCTGTGGTAAATATCCTCTCGACCTCCTTTTTGGTTAGCTGATCAGGTTTAAATGGTAAAAATAATATATTAGGATGAAATACTTGGCCTCCTATAGCTTCTAGTGATATGCATATGCCATTCGTATAATCTTTAACTTCTACGATTGAGGATGAAGTGAAAATATGTTCTTGACTAAATTTATTTATTAAATTTGGTAAATCTTTTAAACCTTTAGCTATTTCTTGTTTTGTTAAATTTAATTTTTCAGGTGTAACAATGTCTTTTGTAAGTTTAAGACCTAAAACAGTCATAGTGCCGTTTGGAAATGTGAGTGCTTTGATTAGTGGGAAATTACCCAATAATGTTTGTGTAGTTATAACTGGTAATAATACATTAGGTTTCCATGTGTGAGCTTTATTTTCTGGTAAGCTACCAACACGTTTGGCGGCCCATTCTACTGCCACAACAAGTAAGCCAGAGCGGATATCACCTTCTGTAGTTTCTAGATTTTTTTTTACTAATAAAATATAAATTAAAATTAATGCTAATAATGCCGAAATTCCTGTAAATACATTTATAAGAAAAATAAATAGTAGTGAAGTAAGTGCTCCGTAAAGAGGGATAAGTTTGGATATTTTCATAGTAGGTCGAAAACTGACAGAGCCAAGTGTTTGTTCAATAAATACAACGATATTAATCATTGTGTAGGTTATGAGAAAAAATATTGTAAGCGTTGTTGCTATGGCATTTAAATTTCCAATCATAATTAATAAGAGAAGTAGAATACTACTAAAGACAATTGCATTATAAGGAGTTTTGTTTTTATTAACTTTTACAAAAAAGGAACTGAAGGGTATGACCCTGTTGTTAGCCATTGCACGCAAAAGTCTAGGAGCAACTAAAAAAGTTACAAGGGCACTAGAAAATGTTGCAGCACCCATTCCAAGTATTACTAATGGAGCAGAGAAAGCTTTACTAGTCATAATCATAGTATTCGATACTAATTCTGTGTGTGATGCTACTAGTGCTAACCATATAGCAGTTGCAATATAAATAGTTGTTGTTGTGGCTAGAGCAGTTAAGATTCCCAATGGAATTTGTTTTTTGGGATCTTTCAATTCTCCAGATAAACCAATACCTGCCATAAGTCCAGTAACAGCAGGGAAAAAAATTGCAAAAAATTGCCAAAAATTTGGTTGATTAATTTGATATGGAATAATAGTTACATGATTGGTGTGCCACCAAGCACCTCCAAAAAAAATACTTAGTAATGATAAAATTACTATTATAAATACTGCGATTTGTAATTTTATAGCAAGTTTAGTACTTAGTGCAACACTCAAAAATAGTAGTATAAATGTAATTAATACTACTAATTTAATTGGGTGATTTGGAAAGGCATATATCCACACTTCTGCAAAACCAAAAATATATAGAGCAACTGAAAAAATTTGAGCTAAATATAGAGGTATTCCAATGCTACCACCAACTTCTAAACCTAAAGTTTTACTTATGATAGAATAAGGTCCTCCAGCACCAATTTTGATGTTAGTAGTAATGGAACTTAAAGATAATCCTGTAGCAAGTGTAACAGAAACAGCTAAAATAATAATAAGTAGGGTATACCAGATACCTAAATGACCAACGATATAACCTAAACGTAAATATAATATAACACCAATGATACTTAAAAAGGTGGGAACAAAAACACCAGAAAAAGTATTGATTTCTAGATCTTCAGAATATTTTTTTGTGAAATTGAACATAGCTTTTTATATTATTATAATATTAACCAAAACAACATAAAAATAATTTTAAATAAATCTTTGTATTGTATAATTCTTATGAAAATGATTTTCTATTTGTCAATGCACTTCGGATTGTCATGTCGTCAGCATATTCTATATCAGATCCCGTCGCCAAACCTCGGATTAAACGAGATATTTTTATTTCATATGGAGATAATTTTTGTTTGAGATACATTGCTGTCATATCACCCTCTGTTGTGAAGTTGGTCGCTATTATTATTTCTATTATTTGTTCGTTTTCTATGCGTTTTAATAGTTCATTTATGGTAAGTTCGTCGTGATTTCTTTTTTTAACTGTGCCTCCCAATACATGATATAATCCATCAAAGGCACGGGAGCGTTCAAGTGGAATTATATCTAAAGGTTCTTCAACTATACAAAGTTTAGATTTATCACGAGTAGAATTAGTACAAATTGTACACAGATTATCTTGTGTAATATTAAAACATTTATTACAAGGTTTTATATTATGTAGATTTGTGAGAGCTTCTGCAAAAGTGTTGAGTTCGTCTGATTTTTTTTTGAATAAAGAAAGTACAAGACGCTCTGCCATCTTTGGACCGATACTAGGAAGAGAAGTAAATTGTTCAATTAGTTTTTGAAATGAATCTGGATACATAATATTATTATTTTTTAATTTTATTTTTTTAAATATAAAAAAATCTATTCATTTTCATCAGGTGAAGGGATTTTGTGATGAGGTTCTAAATTTTTGTAAGAAGCTGCTTCTTCATGAAAATATAATTGTTTTATACCTACGGGACCGTTTCTGTGTTTGGCTACTATAATTTCTGCTATTCCTTTATTTTCGGTATCAGGATTAACCCTATCTTCACGATAAATAAACATTACTACATCAGCATCTTGCTCAATTGATCCAGATTCACGAAGATCTGAAAGTTTAGGACGTTGATCTGGCCGTGATTCTACTGCACGAGAAAGTTGCGAAAGCGCAACTATTGGAATATTTAATTCTTTGGCAAGCATTTTTAAGCCACGAGAAATTTCTGATATTTCTTGTACACGATTTTCATTGCTACGTCCTTCCATAAGTTGTAAATAGTCAATTATTATAAGTCCTAAATCATGCTCAGCTTGTAATCTACGTGCCATAGTTCGCATTTCCATAATATTTGCACTAGAAGTATCATCAATAAATATAGGAGCTTCAGAAAGTGTTCCCATAGTTTCATTTATTTGTGTAAAATCAGAATCTTTTAAATTACCAGTTCTAAGTCGCCACAAATCAACATTTCCTTCGGCGGCTATCATACGATCTACTAGTTGGTCTGCTGACATTTCTAATGAAAATATTCCTACAGGAATATTCGCTTGTGTACCAACTTGTCTAGCAATATCAAGGGCAAGTGAAGTTTTACCAACGGAAGGTCTTGCAGCAAGTATAATAAGGTCTGATTTTTGTAATCCTGAAAGCAAATCATCAAGATCAGAAAATCCAGTAGGAACACCACGCATTTGACCTTTATTTTTGTGTAAATCATCCAGCCTATCAAAAGCATCACCGAGGATTGTTTTGATAGGTGTAAATTCTTGTTTGAGAGATTTTTGCGAAATACTAAAAAGTTTTTGTTCGGCATCATCCAAGACTTTTTCTATGTCTTCAGCTTCATTGTAACCCATCTCGTTAATTTCAGTAGCCGCGCCAATTAGTCTACGAAGAATAGCTTTTTTTTGAATAATTTTAGCATAATAAACAATATTGGAAGCACTTGCAATTTCGCTAACTAAGCTTGCTAAATAACTAGCACCACCAATTTCGTCAATTTTATTTTGTTCTTCTAATTTATTTGAAATAGAGAGTACGTCGATCGGATCATTTTGTTCGTAAAGAGAAAGCATTGCTTCATAAATGATATTATGAGCATTTTTATAAAAATCATCTATTTTTATCATATCAGCAACTTTTATAACAGCATCTTTGTCAAGCATCAAAGCACCTAAAACAGTGCGTTCTGCATTTATGGAATGTGGCGGTGTACGAAGTTGTGGATCATTTTGATTTTCAGGCATATTTAAAATATAATATCTAGTAAGTAATTAATAGTATAACATTCTATCTTTTTTTTGACTACTATACAAAAGTGGTTAGGTGGTACATAAACTGTGGAAAAGGAAAAACAATTTTACAAAATAATGATTATAGTCAAGTAAGATGCTATTGTAATAAAAGAATTTCTAAAGTATTATAAGATTATAAAAAAGATAATTATAGTAGAAAATATTGTAATTTTTTGTTTATTCGTGAGGGTATTTTAAATTTTTTTTAAAATACTAATATATTAATTAATATACTATATAGTTTATGAGACAATCACAACTTTTTACAAAGACGCAAAAATTTGCCCCTAAAGATGAAGTAAGTAAAAATGCTCAATTATTAATTCGCGCAGGTTTTATCCATAAAGAGATGGCGGGAGTCTATTCGCTTTTGCCTTTAGGATTTCGTGTTATGGAAAAAATTAAGCAAATTGTACGAGAAGAAATGAACTCACTCGAGGCCAGTGAACTTATTATGAGTGGTTTGCAAAGAAAAGAGATATGGGAACAAACAGGTAGATGGGATGATGAAAAAGTAGATGTATGGTTCAAATCGCAATTAAAAAATGGTACAGATGTTGGATTTGGCTGGTCGCATGAAGAACCAATTGGTGACATGATGAAAAGTCATATATCAAGTTTTCGTGATTTACCAATATATGTGTATCAATTTCAAACGAAATTAAGAAATGAACTTCGGGCGAAAAGTGGCATCATGCGTGGTCGAGAATTTGTGATGAAAGATATGTATTCTTTTTCTCTTAATGAAGAACAACATGATGCTTTTTATAATGCAACCATAGATGCTTACAATAGAGTTTTTGAGAGATTGGGTGTGGGAGATGATACTTTTATTACTTTTGCAACTGGAGGAGCATTTACAGAATTTTCACATGAATTTCAGACAATTTGTGAAGCGGGGGAGGATGTAATATATATAAATCGTGAAAAAGACATAGCAATTAATGAAGAGGTAATGAATGATGAGACTTTGAAAAAACTTGGCGTGACTAAAGATGAATTGGAAAAAGTTAATACTGCAGAGGTAGGAAATATATTTAATTTTGGAACTGAAAAAGGTGAAAGTTTGGGATTATATTACACAGATAAAGAAGGAAAAAAGATTCCTGTATGGATGGGTTCTTATGGTATAGGTATAACTCGTATGATTGGTGTGTTGGTAGAAAAAATGGCAGATGACAATGGATTAGTATGGCCAGAGAATGTAGCACCATTTAAAGTGCATCTTATAAATATTGGAGAGGATGAAAAGGCTGAAAAAATTTACAGTCAACTGCAAAATGCTGGTGTAGAAGTGTTGTGGGATGATAGAGGTATGCGTCCAGGAGAAAAATTTGCTGATGCAGATTTAATTGGATGTCCTTATCGAGTAGTAGTATCAAGTCGCTCACTCGAAGCTGGAGGAGTTGAGTTCAAAAAACGAACAGATGAGGACGGTGAGATTATGAATATTGAAAAATTGATTGAAATGATAAAATAATCAATTATGATAAAAGCAATAATTTTTGATTGGGGCGGAGTTTTGATAGATGAAACTTTGGGAAAGATGGACAAGTATTGTGCAGATGTTTTGGGTGTGAGAGTTGAGGATTATAATGTTGCACGTCAAAAAGGTTTTGATGACTTTGCCCGTGGTGACATTACAGAGGATGAGTTGTGGCGAGTGGTGTGTGATGTATTAAATATTGATATGCCAAATATAGAATCATTGTGGGGCGATGCTGTAGAAGAAGTTTTTAATGAGAAGGTGGAGATGTTTGAGTTAATAAAAAAATTAAAAGGACAAGGTTATAAGATAGGATTTCTTTCAAACACTGAAATGCCAGCAGTTGAATATTGGCATAATAATGATTATGAGAGATATTTTGATGAGGCGGTGTTTTCTTGTGTGGAGCATATGGCAAAACCTGA
>CAZHQB010000016.1:0-20238 GCA_964534895.1 uncultured Micavibrio sp. | reverse complement strand
GCATAAACTTTTTTATACCATCATTACTTTTTTGTTTTAGTATCATGTGATAATGATTTGAATTAAGACAATAGCATACCACATCTACCAACTTATCTACCTTATTCAAACGCTCCCTAAGGTCCAACCTTCGGGTACCCGAAGGTTGGACCTTGTAGCCACCGTCCCGTTTCATATTTTTATATTGTTGCATCAAACCATTTGTCACATCATTCAAAAGATTCATAGACAGCAAAAACCGCTTATAGTCCCCACCATCAATAAAAACATCCCGTTTATCTACCCAGCGATTATAAATATGATAATATTCATCATTTGCAAAGACTGTTTTTCTCATAAATTTTTATTCATTATAGCGACCAGGTCGCTACTAAATGTTGTTTTTATAATATTTGCAATTTCTTTTAATTCTTGTTGTGGCGTTATAGCTCTTGTGCCTGGTCTATATAAAAACTCTCTTGGTTCATAATTATAAACTCCCTCATCATCCTTTTTTCTAGGAACAATATGCAAATGAAAATGAGCAACGGTTTGACCTGCAACTTTATCTTCATTCCATGCAAAATTAAAACCCTCACAACCAGAAGCAACTTTTAAAGCTTTTTTCATTGTCTTTATCATATCAAAAACTGCTTTTTGCTCTTCTGATGTCATTTCCTCAAATGTAGCAACACATCTTTTTGGCACAATTAAAATATGCCCAATAGTGTAATTGGTTGATTAGATGGAAAAACCTTGACTAAATCATTACCACAAATTAACCTGTCCTCGATTTCATTATTGTCACAGAAAGCACAAATCATAAAATTAAACAACAATACTAATCAATTTTCCCTTTACAAAAATTACTTTTTTGATTTCTTTGTTGTCAATGTGCTTTTTGACTTTTTGACTTTCTAGTGCTTTTATTTTTGCACTTTCTTCGTCTATGTCAGCGCTTACTGTTATTTTGTCTCGTACTTTGCCGTTTACTTGTACCACCAGAGTAATTTCATTATCTACTAGATATTTTACATCATATTCTGGCCAAGCCTCTTCCATCAAAAAAGTTTTATTGCCCATTTTATCCCACAGCTCTTGCGTTAAGTGCGGTGCAAAAGGTGATAAAATTTTCAAAAATTTACCAAAATCTTCATCTGAAATATTTTTTTCTTTTTCTAGTTGATTTGTAAATACCATCATCGCACTAATTGCTGTGTTGTATTTCATTTCTTCTATATCTTCTCCTACCTTTTTGATTGTTTTGTGTAGAGTTTTTTGTAATTCTTCTGATGTTTCTTTGCCAACTGCTTCAGAAAAATATATTTTCCAAACTTTCTCCAAAAACTTTCTCGGACCAATTAATCCTTCTGTACTCCAAGCGATTGATGCGTCAAACGGTCCCATAAACATCTCATAAAGTCGGAAAGTATCAGAACCAAATCTCTCTATCACATCATCAGGATTGATAACATTCCCCCACCTCTTACTCATCTTGCGACCATCCTCTGCCATAATTAAACCAACTGTTTGCAATTTGCTAAAAGGTTCATCATAATTTACCACTCCAATATCAAAGAGGAATTTATGCCAAAACCTAGCATAGATAAGGTGCCGTGTAGCATGCTCTGCCCCACCAACATAAAAATCAACTGGTGACCAATATTTTTCTTTTTCTTTATCCACTAGAGCTTTATTGTTATGTGGATCAATATATCTCAAATAATACCAACTAGAGCCTGCCCACTGTGGCATAGTGTTAGTTTCTCTTTTAGCCTTGCCGCCACACTCTGGACAAGTAGTATTTACCCATTCGTCGATTGTAGCCAATGGTGACTCTCCTGTACCTGTAGGCTCATAACTCTCTACCTCCGGCAACTCCAATGGTAATTCTTCTTCTGGCACAGTCACAACTCCACATTTATCACAATGAATTAAAGGAATTGGCTCTCCCCAATACCTCTGCCGAGAAAAAACCCAATCTCGCAGTCTGTAGGTAGTAGTCATTTCACCACCCGCCTTCTGCGTAATTTTTTCTTTTGCGTCAATCCAATTTAAGCCCGTAAAATCACCAGAATTTATCAAATCACCGTTTTTTGTGTAACATAAATCTCCTTCCAATATTTGTTTTCTTAATGCTTCCATTTTTTTTCTTGCAATATCTTCACCTCGCTCGTCAATCTCCATTGAAAGAAGTGGTTTAATAACACACCTGATTGGCAAATTATATTTTTTTGCAAACTCAAAATCTCTTTCATCGTGAGCTGGTACTGCCATAATCGCCCCTGTTCCATAATCAGCTAAGACATAATCAGCAATAAAAATTGGAATCTCTTCTCCGTTAGTAGGGTTAATTGCCATCACACCTTCTAATTTCACGCCAGTTTTTTCTTTGCCCTCGGCAGTCCGCTCAATCTCAGTTTTTGCCTGAGCCTCTTTTTGATACTTCTCTACCTCATCCCAGTTCTTAATTCTTAAGTTTTCACTATTAATTAATTCATGTTCAGGAGCCAAAACCATATAAGTAGCCCCAAACAAAGTATCGGGTCGGGTGGTAAATACTTCTATAGAATCCACCACATTGTCATTCCCGCGAAGGCGGGAATCTAAAATTTCATCTAAAAGTTCTGGGATTTCTTGTTTTGGTAATTTGCTACCAAAATGGCCTCTGTTCTCAAATTGTAAAAACCTTGCATCTAGACCCTTTGCATTTTCTGCTCCCGCCTCAAAAGGCACCCATTCGTCATCCTTAGAATGTAAAACAATAAAATCATCACAATGTTGTTTTATTTTTTTGAAATCGTATCCATTTTTAGTAAAAAATCCCTTATTATTTTCAGTCTTGTTTCTTTTGGCAGAATCTCCAGAATTAGTTGCCACTAAAATAATTTTTTTAACCTTAAAGTCTTTTAGTTGTTTTTCTAACCACCTTAAAATCGCCACTCCACCGCGAGAATGTCCAATTAAAATTGACTCTTTATTAATATTGAGTCGATCCAATTCATTCATCCATTCTTTAATATCAGGATCATCACTCTTTGGTAATTTTGGCGCAGTAAATTTAATATTTCGTTTTTGCATCTCATCAGCTAACCACGGATACCATTTCTTGCTAGAATCAACATTTTTCCCATGCATCAAAACAACATTTGGTTTTACAATAATTTCGTCTAAAAGTTCGAGAAATTCAACCGTTCCCATTCCGCCTTCTGTATAATACCCGTGATTTTTCAATTCAATTAGATTAGCATTTAGTTTTTCTCTCCACATTTTTGCTGTATCTTTGCCAATTTTTTCCTCATTGTCAGAAGTAAAGATTACTACACCATCAACAATGTTATTTACAAAAGAATAATCAACGCTAGAAATATCATAAAATTCTGCCTTAACTTTATTTTGATGATTTGGTTCACTCCAAGGAGCTACTAAAATAAGTTTTTTAATTTTTATATTAGTCTCTGACAACCATCGTACCAAAAAATTAGCTCCACAACTATGTCCAATTAAAATTGAATTTTCATTTATATTTAATTTTTCAAATTCTTTTTTATGTTCAGCATAAACAGGTTCCCACGGATGTGGCATTAAAGGAAAGTCAACTTTTATATTATTTTGTTCTAATTTTTCTTTTATCCATGGCAACCAATGTTTATCATAAGTTCTTGTTTGCTCATCCATTGCTTTTTCTTTGTCACTTGGACATCCATGCACTAAAATAACATTCAGATCATCAATTTTTAATTCTTCATTTTTAATTTTGAATTCAATCTTTGCTCCCTCACTTTTTCCAATCCAATTCTTCTGTAATTCTTTAATATGTTCTTGCCAATCTAATTTATCTAAATCTTCTAAAAGTCTATCAGCATAATCTGTAATTTTTATCACCCATTGGGGAATTTTTTTCTTTTCTATCGGCGTGTCACACCTTTCACATGCTCCATTTTCCAAATCTTCGTTAGCTAGTCCCGTTTTGCACGATGGACACCAGTTGATTGGCTCATTAGATTGAAAAACTAAACCTTTTTTATACATTTGAATAAACGCCCATTGAGTCCATTTGTAAAACTCCGGGTCCGTAGTTGATATTTCTCTCTCCCAATCATAGTTGAGTGAGATTTTTTCTAATTGTTTTTTGAATGTTTCTATATTTTTGTCTGTACCAACACTGGGATGTACTTTATTTTTCAGAGCATACTGTTCAGCAGGAAGTCCAAAAGCATCCCAGCCCATAGGATGAAGTACATTGAAACCATTCATCTTTTTGTAACGAGAAATAATATCTGTCGCAATATAACCCTTTGGGTGCCCAACATGCAATCCTTTGCCACTAGGATAAGGAAACATATCCAAAATATAAAATTTCTCTTTATTCTCGTCCTCTGTAGTTTTATATACATCTGACGCATCCCATTTATCTCTCCACTTTTGTTCTACCTTTTTGTGTTCGTAACGCTCCATAATAAAAAATGCTTTAATGTTATATCTTTAACATTAAAGCATTTTAATCTTTTTTTCAACTATTTAATTTGGCATTCCTGGTATTTGTGCTGGTATTTGCTCTTGCATTTTCTGTATATCTGCCTGATTTGGCATAGCACCTTTTATTTGTTTTGTTTGTTGTTTTACTCTTTCATTTAATTTTTTCATTTCCTCACACTGATCAACAAATTTAATATTTTTTGGAACTTCAAACTTAATACCAGAGACCGGTTGACAATGAAGTAATCCTCCTTCTGCTTGCTGTACTATTTCCTCTTCATCTAATTGATTGGCATTATTATTTACTATTCCAGTATTATCTTCAAAAGTTTTATCTAACTCTTCCATGCATTTTTTACTCGTCTTTTGACCTTGAGTATTCCCATCTTGCCATACATATGTATCTCCATTTTTGACCAAAACATTCATTATCATGGCTTCAGTTTTTACAATACTTTTTACATTTTTCCCTTGAATATATGTCACCCCATCAACATCATCCGTAGTAGCAGTACATTTCATCGTCTTACCATTTTGTAATGCCTCTTTAATTCCGCTTACTACATTATCTTTTTTTTGAGTAATTTTTTTGCTAATAGATTTATCTGCTAATTTAGGATTAGATGATTGATTATTCTTCTGTCCACTACAACCAACAAGTATTATAGTTAAACTTAAAAAACCCATCAATGTCATACTACTGACTAAAGTTCTTTTATTCATATTTTTTATTATTTAATTAATTACAACTTTTGTTTATAAAATTTATATATAATTTTACCACACTCTAGTATATATTAATCATACTACAATTAACTATTTTTGCAATACAAAAATTTACAATTATCTACTCACGCTTATCAGTTTCATCAATAATTTCTCCAACTAATTCTTCAATGATATCTTCTAGAGTTATAAGTCCGGATACTTCAGCCTGTTTATTTTTTACCATGAACATATGAGAATATTTTTTATTCATCATTTTAAATACTGTTTCTATTTCTAATTCTTCATCCACGTATTGTACATCAGACATAAACTTTTCTACAGGCTTATCTCTATCATTTGAATTAAGCGCTTTCATTATTGCATTAACATGAATATATCCTTTTACTTTATCCTTATTATCTCCTTCATAAATCGGATATCTAGAATGCCCTATTTGAGATACCTGATATGCAATTTGTTCTATCGGCACAGCTCCAGAAAGCCCTATCACATCTTTCCATGGCATCATCACATCACGCACAACTTTATCATCAAACTCAAATACATTTTCTATCATTTTATGTTCTTCTTTATCTATTATTCCATGTTCTGCACCTATATGACTAAGAATCCTTATTTCTTCTTCACTTACAATTTCTGCAGCAGAGTCCACTCCCACAACCTTATGTAAATATTTACTCATGCGATGCAACACAAAAACTACAGGCATAAAAACTATATACATCACATAAATTGGCCATGCTGTAATTTGAGCTATTTGTTCATTTTTTGCAATTGCAAATGACTTTGGTATTATCTCACCAAATATTAAAATCAATATTGTTGTAACTCCTGTAGCAATTCCAAGTGCAGCTGAACCAAAAAACTTACTAGCGACAATCGTTGCATATGAAGCTGTAAATAAATTAACTATGTTATTCCCTATAAGAATAGTAATTAATAAACGTTTAGGTCTTTGCTTTAAATAATTTACAATATTTGCAAATAATTTCTTATTTTTCACCATCAAATGAACTTTTGCAGGAGTTATTGAAAAAAAAGCTGTTTCAGCTCCAGAAAATAAAGCTGATAATAATATTAAAATTGTAAAAATTATTATATCATTCATAATTTTTTTCTAAATATCCAACCAAATATACTAAATTCATCATTATATTGTTTTATAAAATTATATATTTCACTTTTTTGTTGTTTTATCATCACAATGTCTTTTTTTGCTATTTCTTGCATTGCATTATCTGCGATAATATTTTGCAACTTTCTAATTTCTTTAATCTGCGTATCATATTTTTTTATACGTTCAGCCATTATACGAAGCTCTCTATAGTCAGGTCCAATAAAAAACATAAATATACTTGGCCTACTTTGTATCTTTTTGACTGATGTAATATCAATGTTATAAAAATTATTTGATTCTTGTAATAGCTTATCCATACTATTTTGCAATTCTTTTTTTTGTTGCAATTTTTTACGCAATAAATCTTGTTGCTCTAATTTGTGTTGTTCATTTTTTCTCTTTTCATTTTCTTTAAGTTGCACATTTTTTATTATTCTTTTTTGTTCCATTTGGGTATATTTTTTTTGCTCTTTTTTGATTTTTTCTAATTTTTGTTGTTCTATTTTTGTTGTATCTATAATTTTTGGAGATTTAAAACGACAAATATCTGAAAAATCCCTCTCACTATTTTCAAAAACATTATTAGTAAATATCTCCACAGATTTTGACCAGTATTTTTCTCCTGGATTATCTACACCAAGGACCTTACAATCAATTCCAAAGTTCTTATTATGCGTAATTTTATTATCCTTAATTTTTATATTACTTAGCTCATCAGCAATTTTATAATATTGCACAGTTATCCCATTAGCTTTATTTTTTTTAATCGTATTATTTGTAATTCTAAGTTTAGATTCTCCTAAAATTATCTCAATACCGCTCTCACCATTATCATAAATTGAATTATCATTTATTACACCATTTACATTATCTCGTATATCAATACCGTTTTCACTATTACCATATATATCACAATTTGTAATATCAACATCAACACCTCTCTGCAAATAAATACCCTTTCTATTATTATACAAACTTATATTTTTTGCTATAAATTTGCCATCTCCTTTAACATTGATTCCTATGTCTGCTTTTTTTATATCTAAATTTTTAATTCTAACATGTGCATCTTTTTCTACGTCTATCCCTGAGGTATCAACTGTTATATTACTAATTTCAGAATTATTATTCATTTCAACTTTTCCTACAATAACAACATCCTTTTTGTTTTTCCCTTGTAATACCACATTTTCATCTATCACAATGTCACCCTCATATATTCCCTTATCTATAATAATTTTTGTACAATTTTGATCTAATGTTTTTTGAAGTTCTTGATATGGTTTATCTTTACTACCATTTCCTTCTTTTTTTGCCTCTTTATCTACATAACAAGTACTAGTTGCCATTACAAAAACTGAACTACTAAGTAGTCCAACACACACAAATAAAATAAAAAGAAAGCTAAAAAATATTTGTTTCATACAAATCATTATATCATAAATAAATATAATAACCTAGACAAAAAATGTGATATGTGCTATAACTACATACATTGAATTAATGAGGTTCTTTTAGCAAAAAGAAATACCCTTGACGGGTATAGCAATATCGAAGTGACCATCGCCAATAGGTCAAGATAGCGCTCTCAGCAAAGGCGTCAATAACAAAAGAATGGTGATCATTGCCTCTTGTGAGAGGCGGAGGAGCTTCACTGTTATACGCAATCGTCAAAAAAGACTAGAGAAAAAAGTATCTCCTGAACAGTGCAAGAAGGTTCTCTCTCGAATGATTTCCGCTATAGGTTTTTGTATATATACAGAAACTCAGAGAAATCAGATTGAATTCCCCGACTTCGAGGGTCTGGCTGAGCATTAATTCAATAATTAGAGCATATGCTTGCACCATATGTTCTTTTTACTTTATTTAAATTATCTTATCTTCTAATTGTGCTTTTATCATAAGTCTTCGCAAATTCGTACCAAGTGGCCAACATGTCGTAAGCGTTAATTCTGATGCTTGGGTTTTTGCAAATATACGATTATCATCAGGGGCTACCTCTTCTTTGATAAATACTTTATATCTGTATTTTATTTTTTTACCATTGTGAAATTTAACTGTAATCATAATCTCATCACCCTCAACCAAATCATTTAATCGTTTAAACGCATAATTATAAGCACCCTTTGACCACACATAATTACTACTGTGTCCCGCTATATACATATTTCCACGTTGTCCAGGCATTGCTGTTTTTGGATAATGAATTACTCCTTGATTTAAATCTTCTTGTATTTTCTTTTCATCCTTACTTTTTGATAATACAACTGGTACTTCTACATTAATTTTGTTAATAGCAATTGTTACTTCTGGACGTACCTCACCAGGTATTGCTGGTTCATAACCATTATGCACTTCCGTACCATCATTATAACCATCATTATCAGTATCTGCTTTTTTTGGATCTGTACCAAATAAATATTCATCATAATAACTTAACCCATCATGATCACTATCATCAAACTTATCAGCAACAAGTTTACCCATATTATCTTTTTCCCATTTATCTGGTATGTCATTATTATTCGTATCCATTAGTCCTGGTCCACTTGGTGAATAGCCATTATTTACTTCTGTACCATCATTATAACCATCATTATCAGTATCAGCCTTTGTTGGATCTGTGTGATATTTATATTCTTCTACTAAAGTTAATCCATCATTATCAATATCACTCTTCGCATCGATAAAATTATCCAACGTAACACCATAACGATCAAGCCATTTTTGAGGTACTCCAAAATCTTCCTTTTCTACAACATTTAATTCAGCTGAAGTAGGTCTTACTACAGAACCGACACGCCCCAAAATACCACTAAATAATGAAAAAATAATAGCAAACGTAACAAAAAATGCAATTGTTGGCATTAAAAATTGTTTCATAATCAATAAATATAATTATTCTAATAACTGTCAATTATACCATTAAATACTAGTCTTGTCAAGTGTAGTCAAAAATTTACCAGTAGTCAATTTTTCATATGTTTTAAAGTACGCACTTCCCCAAAAATATTTAAAACTTGCTCATAAACTAATTTTATAGAATAACCGTAAAAAATTATAAACACCCTTTGAACAGTTTATCTATTTTAAATACAAAACAAAGTGGTGCCAATAATTATAAAAATATTTATTCATTGAAAAAGTAAAACCACCAAAAGTGAACTCACTTTGGTGGGAATGTTTTCATTTTTTACACTGTAGCTCATCTCTTCGCCATGGTTCAAAGAGCACTTTGTTTGGTTGGGTAAATCTACCAAGCCCAAATGCCCCTCCAATACTACCAATGCGGTCGATGTATTTGATGTAACTTCCGTTTTCTGTTACACAATCCATCTCCATGTATTGTACAATCTTATCACCACCCCCAGTAGAATACTCCGAAGACACTATTTTTCTGCAAGTATTAGGATACTTACAAACCATAATTCCACCGGCAATAGCAACATTGACGATACAAACATTGACACAAACACAAAAACCAATTGCTGCAACTCTTTCTTTAATCATTTTCAACCCCCCCCCAGAATAATTTTTGAATTTTATTGCCCTTTCTAGCGACTTTAGTACTAGATAAACTAGTATATATTATTGTGTCAAGTCAGTATTGGCTAAATTCAATAATTAATTGCAACACTTAAAATTAGTGCAGGAGCTGGTTTGTAACCAGTTTCACATGTTTAAAAAAATGTGACGGATGTGGTAAACATTACGGACCGAGGTACAACCTCACTCCTGCATGATAAAGCTGAGTGTTATTCTTCGTGTTTTATGAAAATAACGAGTTCGAACTATAATTTCGATCATATAAAATACATGGTCAGCCAAACTAAATTATTCTTCTACATTTTCATCATCTACGAGAAATGGTGACGGTTCTGTATTCTTATTTATTTGTTTTTCATCCTTAAGCTGATTTACTGCATCATTAGTAAATATTTCTTCATCTTCTGATAATTCTATTTCATCTTCATCCTTACGAAACAACTTGGAAAATATACCCATTTTTTTACTAAAATTATTTATATTACAACAACGGCGATAGCAATCGTACAAGTGAATTACGAAATTTTGCTAATGTACCTATATTTTTGTAATCTCTCATTGTAAACTCTGTACATTGTTTTAAATCATTTTTATAATCTTTTTCCAATTCCCTTGTAATATTCTCATCATATATTACTACATTATTTTCATGTGCTAAATGTAAACTACGAATATCCATATTTGTAGTCCCTATTGCACACATTTGTCCATCAATACAAATAGTTTTTGCATGCATAAATCCAGCATTATAATGATAAATTTTTACACCAGAACGCAATAATTCTTCAAAATAAGTAAATGCTGCCCAAAATGGAATTTTTTTATCTGGCACACCTGTAAGCATAATATGCACTTTAGTACCTGAAAGAGCTATAATTTTTAATGCTTCAAATAAATTTGCATCTGGAATAAAATATGGAGATTGGATATATACATGTTCTTTCGCTGACAAGATCATCAAAAAAAGTGATTGTTTAATTGGTTGCCAATACGAATCCGGCTCAGAAGAAATAACCTGTACTGGCACAGACTTTCCCTTGTTTACGGTCTGAATTGTAAAATATTTTTTATCAAACAATGATTCATTTCTTGTTTCTTCCCAATTAATTGCAAATGAAGCATGTAATGATGGCACTGCATTACCTCTTAAGCGTACATGAGTGTCACGCCAACTTTCATAAGATTTTCCTCCATCAATATATTCTTGACCCATATTCATACCTCCTGTGTATCCAATACTACCATCTACAATAACAATCTTTCTATGTAATATATAATTTATAGTTGTAATACGTAATGGTGAAAGAGTATTAAAAAATGGCACAGCTACAATCCCAACCTTACGCATTTGTTTAAAATATCCTCTATGAAATAATGTTGTACCCAATGACCCTACTGGATCATAAATAATTCTTATCTCAACACCTTCTTTAGCTTTTTTAATTAAAATATCTCTAATACGTCTTGTAAGTTTATCATCACGCCAAATAAAATATTCCATATGAATAAACTTTTTTGCTCTTTTTAAATCTCTTTCTAATGCTTCAAATTTTTCATTACCATTTTGTAAAATTTTTATATCATTATGTACTGTAAGAAGTGAACCTGAATTTTTCTGAGAAACATGCAAAATCCTCTTAACATCATCAGCAAAGTCAATATTTTGCATTCTAGAAATATACTTATTCTGTTCTTTTTCAATTTGTTGAACTATTGAATATGTTTTTTCTTGTAACTCTTTAATTTTATTTTTTTTACGTGTATTAACAACTTTCCAATTGCGCCCAAAAAAAATATAAACAAAAAATCCAATGATGGGAAATAGAATAAACACTAAAATCCAAGCTAATGTAGAGCTGGTATCACGATTCTCCATGATGATAAATATCACCACTATTGCAAGGTAAGCATAAATTACAAAAACAGCAAAAATTGAGATGTTTTCTACTGTTGACAAAAGCGCGTGCATACTAATCTAAATATAAACTTTATATATCAATAATACCTTAAGAAATATAGCTTGTATATAGCAGAAATTTTAATTGTTAAAATTTCCTAAACCGACCTCCTCCAAAAATCTAAAAATATTCAATATATCTTTTACTAATTTATTTTTGTTCATCATCAAGACATCGAGCTTCTTTCAAACTTCCTGGTGCACACATTTTTCTCGTACACGCCATTGGCATCCCAGATTCTCCAACATGACATGTATTACACCCATCAAACCACACTTTACATTCAGTAGTCACAACATTACCATTTTCATCAATTATTTCATCATCTTTGGCTGTTATTTGTTTTACACAATTTAAACTCTTATCCGCTCCAGTCATAGCAAGTGTAGCAGTTTCTTGATGTGTCCAAAATTCAACATCACCATCACTATATTTTGCTCCTGAACCTGTTTCTACACTTGGCAAGGTTAGTTTTGTATTTTTTGCTACAAAAAACAAATCTGCGGTTTTTGGTTCTACATCATTATTAAAATCAACTTTTATTTTTTCGCCAGCACAATCATATGTTATAGCATCTTTACTAAAATTTATTATTTTTTTATCATTATCCACATTCTCTTTTTGCTGAACACCACAACCAACAAAAAAGACAGCAGTGATAACAACTCCAATTATTTTTTTATTCATACTTTTTATTAATTAATTATTTATACTCCTTTATACTTCATAATAAAACATCCTAGCAAAAATGCAAGCTATCTACAAAGTAATAACTCATCCTTTATGTAAATAAGGTTTTGTAACTTAATCACTTATATCTTTTATTTTACTTGTTCCCACTAAAATAATTATACGTAGTAAATAATACTTTTTTCTAAAATGTCTCAATAACTATTGTCAAAACTCTTTTTGTATGCCATAATCTACTATTGTGCTATTATAGATTTAACATATTATATTATTTATGAAAAAAGATATTCAAAAATATGATGTCATCGTAATCGGAGGTGGCCCATCTGGAATGATGTGTGCTGGACGTGCAGCTGAGCTAGGTGCGACAGTCTTACTATTAGAAAAAAATACATCTCTAGGTAATAAACTCATGTTAACTGGTGGCGGACGATGTAATATAACAAATGCCGATTTCAATACTGACTCTTTTTTGGATAATTTTGGTGAAGCCAAAAAATATCTTTATTCACCTTTCTCTAAATTTTCAGTTCGAGATACTTTTAATTTTTTCGAAAATCGTAGCTTACCACTCATCACAGAAGCACGTAATCGAGTTTTCCCAAAAACGCAAAATGTCCAAGATGTATTTAATGTACTTACAAAATATATGCAAAAAGGTACTGTTACAATTAAGACAGCTACCCGAGTAATCTCGTTAGAGCGCGATAATAAAAAAATACTATTTCTTAATGACTCAAACCATAATAAATATGAAGCTGATAATTTTGTTATTGCCACTGGTGGACTTGCAGCTCCAAAAACTGGCGCTACAGGTGATGGACTTAATTTTTTAGAAAAAATGGGACATAAAATTCATACTTCAAATCCAAATTTAGTACCTTTAAAAACTGACGCTAGATGGATTCATAATTTGTCTGGTATTACTTGGTCTTTTATGAAAATACGTTTTGTACAAAATGGTAAAACACAAATTCGCAAAACAGGTAAAATCCTTTTTACTCATTTTGGTATATCTGGACCACTAATTATAAATTCAGCTAGTGAAGTTAAGAAATTACTCAAAAATGGACCAGTGGAAGCAGTGATTGATTTATTTCCAGATACTGATGAGAAAATGCTTGATAAAAAAATAATTAAATTATTAGGCAAACATCAAGACAAAAAAATGAAAAATGTTCTACCCGAAATGATATTCAAAAACATAGCCATCGAAATATTGTATTTACCACAACTAAAATTAAGTGAAAAAGAAGCTAAGTTTGTCACAAAAGAAGAACGAAAACTTCTTGTACATACAATCAAAAATCTTACATTTCCAATATCAGGCACATGTGGGATGGAAAGAGCAATAGTTGCTGATGGCGGCATCGCACTCTCAGAGGTAAATTTCAAAAATATGACTTCACGCAAATATTCAAATCTTTATCTAACTGGTGATATACTTAATATAAATAGACCTTCAGGTGGTTTTTCACTTCAATTATGTTGGACTACTGGCTGGGTTGCTGGTAATGATATCGGAAAACAAAAACAATTAAAACAAAAAAATAAATGTTAATATATGTTATCTCAAGAATTAAAAGAATGTATCAGATATACTCTTATTCTAACCAAAAAAAGTCTCTACAAAACTATAGAATTTCAATTATTATTCAAATTCTTCTATGTGAGTGTTTTATTTTTCAGTTTAAATCTTATTATTAATAATATTTTTGATACTACTGATATCATCATTACCAATCTACATCTTAACAAAACACTGCAAAGCATTCCCATTATATCTATATTTGAATTCAAAACTATCTTCACGCTTTTAGCATCACTTTTTATAGTTGCTTACATTTATTTAATTGAAAAGAATGGTGTTGTCATCATAACATCAAATTATTATCTCAATAATTTTTCATCTTCTTTTAAAGCATTATTACTAGCAATATGGAAAACACCACTTTTTATTTTAAGACGCATATTAGAAATGCGACTTTTTATTTCTATCTTTCTAATACTTTATATTATATGGAAATTGCTTGCATTATTTATAACACCTCATTGGATTGAAACTGGTTTTGCAATAGCACTCGTTATTTATGGAGCTAGTATTTTTTTTGCAATCTTATTACGCTATACATTCAATGCTCATATAACGTGTTTAGACACAACAGAATCATTGACTAAATTTAATGAATCCCTACCTTCACATTTTATTCATAAACGTATTATTATTACAATCATATTTTATATATTTTTTATTATAATTCTTTTGCTGTGGATTTTAATTTTTTATGCTACCATTAAATTATTAATTCATCTTCTTACAATAAATCCAAATTTTATATCTACAATAATTGCATTTTTCTTATCTTTCACTATTGTGAGCCTTATTGTATTTTTTTCTTTTTTTAAAACACTAAAAGTAAGTCTTATGACAACACTTTATTATAAAGAACGACTACGCCAGCACAAACCTATTGCAATACAGACAAAAACTAACCAACCATTATTATCAAAAAACTTATTTCTTGCAATTTTAACGATATTTATTATAAGTCTTATAGCTGGAGCAATTTTAACTACTACATTACAACCAAAGATAAAATACATTATCAATAATACACAAACGTACAATGAACAAATCATCGATATTCAATCAATGCAAAATATTAATATAGATGATATAACTTTACAAAATATCATAAAAAGAACAACAACAAAGAGAACCGGTCTTGTTGCCAGAATAGAACAAATAATTTTATTTATTTTTTCTTACATTGTGCAGTAATTCCAATGATTAAAAAATAAATAAATATAACAACTCTTTTGTTATAAGATTATATATTATTAAAAATAAAATATTATATTTATTGTAAAAAGTTTAAAATTAAATGATATAAAAATATCTATGAGTTCATAAGATAAATATATCTTCATAATAAACAAAAAACCAAGTGACGTAGTATAAAATATGCTTCTATGTTAAAATATAAAAGTAATAAAATAATTTGTATAATAACGAAACCTATTAAACAATGCCCTTTAATTTAAAATATTTTATCATAACATTATAACAATTTAAAATAACTACCATGCAACAAATAAAAAACTATACCGAAAAAGAAAAAGCTGCCATAGGTGGTTACATGGCTGGGGTAATTATATTTTTATGGATTCTTATCGGAACATTACTATTTCATTATCTTGAAGATTGGACTTATGCACAGAGCTTTTATTATTCTATAACTACCCTCACAACTGTTGGTTATGGTGATTTCGTACCAACTACTGATTTTAATAGGGTTATTACAGCTCTGTATATGTTAATTGGAATAACTATAACTTTTGGTGCTTTTGGATATATAGGATCAAACTATATGGCTCATAAAGAACAAATAGCTATGAAACGTTCTAAAAAACGACAAATTTCTAAAAAATAATTACCAATTTTATTTTATTAAATTACATTTATTTTTTCCCGCCAATTGACCACACGCACCACAAATATCATCCCCCATGCTTTTACGAATTGTACAAGCAATGCCATCAATTTTTATCAACTCCTTAAATTTCATAACAGTTTGCTTTGTCGACGGTTCAAAATTTTCACCAATTGAATTATATTTGATTAAATTTACTATTATCAATTTATCATCACCTATCGATTTAAGATATTTTACAAGTTGTTTTGCATCTTTACTTGTGTCATTTATGCCTTTTAACATTATATACTCTATGAATATTCTTCTTTTATTTTTTGATAAATAATATTGCAATGATTGTCTAAGTTTATCTAAATTATATGTTTTATTTACTGGCATATATCTATCTCTTTTTTTATTATTGGCAAAATGCAGTGATATTGCTAGATTTATTTGTCCAAAAGTATCTGTAAACTTTTTAATACCCGGTACAACACCAGAAGTTGAAACAGACAATCCTCGATTAGGAAAATTACACAAATTTTCATACGTTAGCACTTCAATACTCTCCCTCACATTTTTCCAATTCATAAATGGTTCTCCCATACCCATATATACAATATTTGTGTATGTTCCCTCAATATTATTTTCTCGCAAATAACCTCGCCAAAAAATAGCTTGTGAAACTATTTCATCAACAGTCAAATCCCTACCAAGTCCAAGTTTACCAGTAGCACAAAAATCACATGCCATAGCACAACCAACTTGTGATGAAATACACGCGGACCAGACATTAGGCTTTGGTGAAATAAGCACAGATTCTATTACATTACCATCTATGAGCTCAAAAAGTGCTTTTATTGCACGCCCATCACCAGAAACCACAATTTCTTTCACGCTAAACGGATACACGTTCAGTTCATTGTTCAAAATTTCGCGTAAGTTCTTTGAAATAGTCGTAATATCATCAAAGTTACTAATTCCATCATAAAAAACAGATTTCGTAATCTGTTCAAATCGAAATTCAGATTGATTATTTTTTTTCAACAATTGTTGTAATGCTTTATAATCCATAATTTTTATTATCAACCAATTACAATTAGTAATTAAGAACAAAAACTGCTTAATCTAATAAACAGTTTTTGTATCTTATTTTTTCTTACTTTTATTCTTCTGGACAAGAGAACTTTACATGTGGTGAAAAGTCAGAAAAACTATCCAGTGTTTCACAATCTCTACAATAACTATATGCATATTCTGCATAATAATCCTTATTCTTATCAACACGCATTTTGATTGTTAAATCATCACCAGTATTATCTGGTTTTTCAGCTTCATTAAATCTATTACCTGAATGTTTTGATGTTCCAACTTTTACCCAATATGCTCTTGCATCGCCAATTCCTGGAAATGTAATTTTTGCATCATATTTTTTGCCATCTCTCTTTTTGCATTCTATTAAATACGGTTTTTCTGTAGGATCATCTAAATCCATACCTGTATCAATTTTAAGCTTTATATTTTCAGCTGGTGCATAAGTATGTTTTTGAGAAGATTTAGCAATCTCTTCTCCCTTTTGCATAAGGGTTGCCCTTACATCGTATTCTATACCGCCCTTCGCTTTTGTCCATTCCCATTCCCTATCACTTTCAGCAGAAAAACTAGCAACCTCATCAAATCCGCCTACACCATTTGCGCGGACAGAAACTATTATTTTACTATCTTTTTTATAACTACCATCCAAATGCACAGTTCCACTTAATGCAACATTTTCAACAGGCACAGGAGCACTAGTTGTTGAAGTTATATTCATTACTGTATCTTCATTTGGTGCAGTTGCTCGTATGATATCAGAAATTCCTATTTTATCTCCATTTGGTGCAAATAATTCTGATTTAACTAAATAATCAATCTTCCCTAATGCTTCATCCCAATACCATTTTTTATTATTAGTTATTGATACATTTTTGACAACTGCTGTAAATATAGGATTGTCAACTTCCTCTGGTTGTAACTCTGAATTATCACGAGCCTTTGCCGTATAAATCGTTACTTTAGAACCTTCTGGCACATAACCTGACACTTTAATATCACCTCCTATTTTTTGAAAAGATTTTTCCCGTCCTTCTAAAGGCAAATTTGACCATGTAACTTGCAGTGGTAATTCTACATCGCTAGCCGGTGCTGATGCTGATTTAATCTCTGAAATAGCCACCTCTTTATTATTAACTTTTAAATTAGCCTGTACATCATACACGATTCCCGAAACAGCTTTGTCCCATACCCATGGAGAATTATTTACAAGTGTAGGTTTAGTAGATAACTTCACTGGTGTAAATAAATCATCAGTACCATGTTTACGCATAAAAATCGTAATAACGCCGGTGTCTCCTGGATCAGGTGCTAATCCTGTGAAAAGAATGGTGCCACTGATTTTAGTAAATGCTTTTGATTCTGCCGTCTTCTTTGTATTTACATTATCTGTATTATTGTTTGATGGATGCACAGAACCACAACCTGCGAGTAAAACAACAGCCACAAAACTAAAAAACATTATATATTTTCTCATATTTATTAATTATTATTTATTACTTTAATTAATTATATCACACTTTTTTAAAAATAAAAACATCTACCTATAAATTATAATACTCAAAATAACCCCACAAAAAAACTCGAATATTGTTTTTGTAAAATCTTTTTTGTTTTTTCTAAATCATCAGTTGATTCAAAAATACCAAAAACTGTTGGGCCTTTACCTGATATTGTAGTTGCTCGTGCTCCGTATGTTTTCATGGCATTTTTTATTTCTCCTACTACTGGACATTTTTCTTGTGCTATAAATTCAAAATCATTGTATACATACTGCGCAACATCATCCAAAATATGATGATTTTTGCGCATTGCTTGTGCTAGTTTTTTTCTGTTATTGTTATTCATAAACCATTCCCTCTCATCTAACTGGCCATATGCCCAAGGAGTACTTATTTCTACTTTTGGATTGACTACAAGTATCGATAATTGTGGAAAGTCAAAAATACTCTCCACCCTCTCACCTGCACCACTAACATACGCACTGGAAGCATCTTGCAAGAAAAAAGGAATGTCTTTACCCACACTAGATGCAATTTCAATTAATTCATCCTTATTAAGTAACCCTAAGGTTGGACCTTCGGGTACCCGAAGGTCCAACCCTGAATCCTGAACATCACCAAAATACTCATCAAGAGCCAAAAGCACACTAGCGCCATCACTGCTACCACCACCCAAACCAGCAAGCATCGGAATTCTTTTTGTAATTACAATTTTTACACCAACACTCTGTCCAATTTTCTCAAAATATTTATCAGCAATTTTCCAACAAATATTTTGCTCATCAGTAGGCACGTCAGGATTATCACACTCAATTACAATATCATTACTATTTTCATCAAATTCAATAACGATGTCATCATATAACTTACTAGATTTTACCATAATAGAATTAATCTCATGAAATCCACTATCATACCTTTTTACAACCTCCAAACAAAGATTAAGCTTTGCTGGCGCTATCATTTTGATTTTTTTCATACTATTTGATTTATATTTATTCCAATTTTTCTATTAATAATTCTACTTCATCTTTAATAATATCACTTTCATGATCATGCCATGTTTCTTCATGATTTAATAATTTAGATATACCATTTATTATTTCAGCAACCATTTCAAATAACTCTTTAATTTCTTTAACTGAAATTTTATCTAAATCTTTAACAAATTGTTCATGTGCTAAAGATTGATTTCTTAATCTATTTAATCTATAAATACAACTATCTGAAACAATGCATTTATTCTGTATGTCTACTCCTTTTTCTAGCAACCTTCTTTCACAATCTTTTAAAAAATCATTTGTTATTCCATCATAATCTTTTATGAGCTCACTTAAATATTTTCGATTTTTATTATAGTATTCAAATTCTCTTACAGTTAATTTATTCATATTACTTCTAGCATAATTAATGATTTTGCTGATGGAAACCGCATCTTTGTCAAAATCAAAAAATTTTGTTAATTCAATCAGATAAGTGATTCTAAGTGAATTTTCTACCGGCACAAAAAAATTATTATAATTGTTCATAATTTTAGTATTTTTTTTAGCCTTATCTTTGCCTATTATATTAGGCGCCCTTAATTTTTGTAATGATTCTTGTATAACAAAATAACCATAAACATAGAAAAGTTTACTATGAGCTATTTGCAACATATCCCTTAATTTCTCAAACTCATTCATAATTTATTTTTTAATTAAGCTCACAATCACAAAAACCTGCACGCCCTC
>CAZHQB010000015.1:0-20719 GCA_964534895.1 uncultured Micavibrio sp. | reverse complement strand
CTTATCCGAGAGTTCTTGGAGTTCTTTGAGTTTTTGTTTGTACTTTTGGCATGTTGTTGGCATTTTTTTGAGGATTATTGATTTAATTGTTGATTGTCATCTGATTTAGAGATTTCTGCCCCAGGGTATTCTCTCTGTCTACGACATTCACCTTATCCATTTCGCTCCACTTCAGTCGAAATGATAAAATTGAACAAATTTTATTTAACATTTAAAATATAAACAACATTGGGATATTTAACGATTAATTACTTTGTTCTTGGCAAGCTTCATTTTCACAATCTTTGAAATATTCTATCTGCCCATCAATCAAAGGTATAAATTCCTCCAAGTTATCAATTTGCTCACCACTTAACAAATTTGCCTCCATTGTAGTTTCAGTATTATTTTTACCATTATCTATCATTTCTGGAAAAACTGCCCTCTCTGGAGCTTTGCCATAAGCTAATTCAACTACTTTTCGTGCAGATAGAAATTCAAGCTCCTCCCAATTTTTCTCAAATTTATCTGGATGCACATCGCCATTGTCAATTTTTCTAATTTCCGCTACTGAATTAAATTCCAACATTTTCCAACCTTCACCCTCTTTAAAAAAACCTTTACTGTAAGCCAATTGATAAAGCATAGCTTGATCTGTTGACACAGTAGATTGCTCAATAAATTTTTCCCAAAGAGCCTGATCCAAACTCTTGCCATCACGCCCAGCACCCCATTCCTCCAATACTCTCATAATATCACGGATAGAACACACTGATTTTTCCAGTGAAATATCAGTTCCCCGTGTTTCTCCTTTGCCAAAAAACTTTCCTTGTTTTTTGCCAGAAAAAATATCTTGTGTTTCCTTGGCAAAAACTGCTAAATCCCATAATTTTTCCAAACTTCCCTTTGGCAACTCCACATCGCCCTTGCTATTCATCTCCATAGCTAGCAACACATGAAACAACTGAGCACTTTCACTATCTGCGTCTTTTTCTAGAGAACCTTCAACTGTTTGCGGTAAATAATCATGAGCTAATAAATCAAGTCGA
Organism: uncultured Micavibrio sp.; assembly: GCA_964534895.1. Lineage (GTDB taxonomy): Bacteria > Patescibacteriota > Minisyncoccia > Moranbacterales. The sequence continues at coordinate 19,691 of CAZHQB010000015.1, read as the reverse complement.
GACAAAAGTGCTGGATCCATATCCTCTCGTTGTAAATATCGCTCATTTACCCCATCATTTATATTTCCAGTGAATATAATACAAAAACCCTCTTGTATTTCTATCGGATCTTCTACACCTGGTAAACTCACTCTGTCTCCCGCTCGTCGTGTCAAAATATGATTGAGACTTATAAGTGACTCATGAGGAATTGCATTTACCTCATCAATAATCACTGGTTTACCATCTCTCGCTGCCTTAGCAACTTGATTGAGCACTTCTTTTACTGCTGTGCCAGTAGCAAAATTCTTTTCGCTATAAATATTTGCAATACGCTCTGACGCATTTTGATACTCACGCCAATATTCTTCTTCAGTTTCAAAATCATCTTTTTTGTGCTGTTGTTTCCATTTTTCAATTTCTGTTTCAATTGCTTCATTGTGCTCCAAAATTTCTTTTCCATTTAAATGTTCCAGCACAAGTGTTTTATTACCATAAAAATCAGACACTTCTGTTTGTTTTGAACCAGAAATAAAATACGCACTTAATTTGTCCTTTGCCTCTTTATCATCTGTTTTTTCATAGCTTTCTTTTATCTGTGTAAATTTCTTTTGTTTTTCTTTTTCAGAAGCATCTGGATTTTGTTTTTTCCATTGCTCGAAATCTTTTCTAGTATTTAAATCTATCAAATAGTCATGCGCCACCTCCATCGCCATTTCTGTTTTACCAGAACCTAAATGCCCATGAACAAAAGTCGGCCGACCCTTAGACACCGAGCTCATAAGTTTTTCTGATTGCTCCTTGAAATATGGTGTTGGCACCAATCTTTTTTCTATAAGATGTTGCTTGTAATCCCTTAATTCTTTTAAATTAAGCCCAATAAAAGCCTCCGGCGATTCTTCTTTTATTTGGTTTTTTACTTCTACCAAAGAACCAATGCGCTCACTAATTTTGCGTATTGCTGAATCCAAAGTAGGCATAATTTCTCCATCACTACTTTGAACACGTAAAATCTCATCCAACTCCTGCCTACGCATAGACAAATAATCAATTTCCTTATTGATTTTAAAATCCGCCTTGAGCGCTACATACAAATTTCTAAAACGAAGTGACTTCATCGCCTCTTGTGGCAATTTAGTATCCACTTTTTTAGTTACCTCATCCAAAAAAGTATCAGATTTAGGTATGCCTAATTTTTCACTATTCACCTCCTCAATAAACCTTCGTAATTCATCATCAACATCTCCACGATTTTCTGCACGCTTTTGAGCCTGCTCTTTTCTACTGCCAGACTCTTGTGCACTGATTTGCTTATCAACTTCCTCCCAATTAAAATGCTTTTCCATATTTTTATTTTACCCTTTATATCTTATACTATAACTAACAAAATTTATCCAAATATTTTTATTCTTCATACAAAAATATTGTTTATTGCAGATAAGACTTGACTTTAGATGTCATCTGCTGCAACGAGTACACGATTTTTATCATGTCCTCTCACGATGACAAAATTCTTAATTTTTAATTACAATATGGTACACTTTTCCCCAGTGAAAATGCCTACCGAGTGGCAACAGTATTACTCGCATGTGCAGAAAGTGGCGATACTGAGGCCCTCGTGCCTGATATCGCCAAAATGGCAAAAATCCATTACAGCATTGCACTGTACTGGATAAATATTTTTGAGTCTTGTGGCTTCATCAATGTCACACGATACGAAAACCGTGAAAATGCCATCAGCCGACATAATCGGCACATAGTTGTGCACACAACCGCACAAAAGAGGTTGTCTAATCTGTACAATTATATGTGGCTCCAGCACTGGGAACAAAAGTTCCTTGCTGGCATTGGTGAGAAACATCTTTCTCTCGTGGAAAGAGCCGCTTAAAACATTTTATCCCGTAATGTGTAAATCACACATTACGAGATTTTTATTTTATCAAGCTTATTTTTGTGTGTATCACAAAATTTATTGTTATCACATTCATTACCTTCTCGCACAATATGAATTGTTCCTATATTTACCTTGGATTGTTTCACACTTTCAAAATATCCTCGCTTATCATCTATAATCACAGCATCCTCATTTGGAAAATTTTGCATATATTTTTCAATTTCTTGTGTTTTATCTCCATCAGTGATAATTACGTCTCTGAAATATTTATTTATTCCCGAACCATCAATTTTTTGCTTTTGAAAATTGTATTCACCATATGACAAGATTACCAAATCCTTTTTATCAAAATAATTTACAAACTCATAAAAATCTTCAAAAACATAGTCTTCAAGATCTTCCAAAAATTCACTCATTTCACGCAAAAAAACTTTTTTATCAATTCTCAAATCATTTTTTTTGATAATCTCTTCAATATGTCGCTTTGGGCAATAACATTCTCCTGCTTGCAAAGCAGTTTTGGAAAAATAAGGCAAAGTTTTATCAAAAACCTCTCGTCCAACACCATATTTATAAAATACCTCAAAAAACCCATCCAAAAATTTATGCCTAGTATCAAAAATCGTATTATCAAAATCTACAAATATTTTCATTTTAGATATTTTTAATTTATATACAATTCATCTTTTTCCCACTCCTGTGGATTAATTATGATATATTCTTGTATTTTACGCAATGATTCTTCTTTTCTAATTATGTGATCATAATAAGAGCGTTACCATATTTTTTTGTTGAATGGTGGTATTTTTCCTATTTTTACATTTTTTATATATTCATTTGTTGCAATTGATTTGAATGCACCTATAATATCACTGATTGTAGTGGCGTCCCTTGTGGGCGCCATATTATTCACATTATTTCCAAGGATACCCACAAGGGGCATCCCTACATTATTAATTTCAATTATCCCATGAATATGATTTGGCATAATTATATATTCATGTAATGTTATATTAAATTTATTTTCTAATTTTTCCCATTGCTCCTCTACTATTTTTCCAGCAATATTTAATTTCATCTTACCTTCAACAATTTTTCCAAAAAAACATTTTTTGTTTTGTGTGCATATTGTTATGAAATACATTCCATTTTGAGAATAATTGTATTTTTTTAGTCTCAGGGCTTTTCTATGTTTTTTTGTGTTTTTTCCATTTTATTTTAACATTATAGTGGTTAGAACAATGTTCTACCACTACATATCAATATTTTATATTATCCAAACGCACCTATTTGATGTTGCCATAGCTCCCAATATTTGCCTTTTAAATCTATCAACTCTTTATGTGTACCATCCTCTATAATCTCGCCCTCATCAAAAACTATAATTCTATCCATTTTCTTAAGAGTACTAAGTCTATGTGCAATTACAATTGTTGTCCTATTTTTCATTAATTCCTCCAATGCCTCTTGAATAAATTTTTCTGCATATGAATCTAGTGAACTAGTTGCTTCATCCAAAACTAAGATTGGCGAATTTTTGAGCATTGCTCTAGCAATCATTATTCGTTGTCTTTGTCCCCCCGATAATTTAACACCTCTCTCACCAACAAATGTTTTAAATCCCTGTGGAAATCTATTTATAAATTCCGTAGCATGTGCTCTCTGAGCAGCTTTTTGAATATCTGTATCTGATGCTTGTAAATTACTATAACTTATATTATGTTCAATAGTTCTGTGAAAAAGTAATGCTTCTTGTGGTACATAAGCAATAGCTTCTCGTAAATCGTCTTGTTTAATTTGCTTAATATCATAGTCATCAATTGTTATACTCCCTGTATCAATATCCATAAATCTCAACAAAAGACTAACAAAAGTGGACTTGCCAGCCCCAGACTTACCAACTAATCCAATTTTTTGTCCAGAAGGTATTGTTAATGATATATCTTTAAAAATGATTTGCTTACTGTCCTGTTTATTATACCTAAAACCCACATTATTAAATACTATTCTACCTTTAGTTAAATTAACTGTTTTAGCATTTTTCTTGTCAATAATTTCATAAGGTTCAAAAATTTCTTCGAGTCCTTCTTTTAACTGTCCAAACTGATCTATAAATCTATTGAAAGTTGCTCCAACAAAAACTAAATCGCCAACCAATCTAGTAGTCATTAAAATAATCATAACAACAATACCAAGTGTAATCAACTGCATTTCCCAAAGTTTTATGGAACTAAATAAAATAATAATCAACAAAATTACAGCCATAAAAGAATTAATAGATAACATTGCCTCAAAAAATCTCCAGGATTTTAAATGTGCTTTCCTGTAAATATCTACATATTTATTTATATTTTTGGTTTCTACTTCGATTTTGACATTTTGATGAACAGCCATCACATTTGCCAAATCATCTACAATATTCCCCCTTAACTCTGAGGCCTTATCAGCCCTCTTTTTAGAATATATTGCCAATTTTTTAACAGCAAAAATATTAAAAAACAGAAATGAAAGTATCGCTACAGCAAAAATTACACCCATCCAAAAATTTGCCCTAAAAGCTATTACACAAAAAATAATAAATTTTGTAATTATTCTAGAAAAATCCCAAAACATCATTGGAATAATCGTGTCAATACTCTGTGCAATATTTATTACTTTACTAGATAATTTACCCACTAATCTATCTGCAAAATAGGAATAACTATGCTTTATTAAGTATTTAAAAGATATTTCAATAGAATATGCCTCTATCTTAGTGGATACATAACTTCCTATAAATCCTGTTATCCTCCACAATAAAAAACTAACTGCAAAAGAAGCTGACAACCAAATTACCCAATGATAAATATCTCCTAAATTATCATAATTTTGTGAAACGTTTATTGCATCTGTCAATTTACCAAGGTAAATCATTACTCCAGCAAATATTATTTCAGAAGCTACTATCATTACTATCACCAACGACATAATCCAAAAATACTTTTGTGAAATAAATCTCAAAAACAAAAACGGGTTTTTCCTAAATTGTGTATAATCTATATCTTTATTCATAATTTTTATTTCTTTCGTAATAAAATTGAAAACCAATCAGTTTTTCCTTTTCTTCGTTTTTCTATAAAAATTGTTTCATAATGTTTTTTTGCCAAATCTCCAATCATTTCTGGTGTATAAAAATAAAAAGCTCTTCGTCCAAATTCATCTTCCTTAACATCTTTTAAATATTTATCTTTCATCTTAAGAAAAATAAAAAATACACCATCCTTCTTTAATGCTTTTGCATAACGTATGAGAATCTTTTGCATTTGTTCTTTGTCTGAATGGAGTAATGATGCAAAAGAAAAAATAATATCATATTGTTTTTTAAAATTATATTTCTCCACATCTGCTACAAAAAAATTACCTAAAATATTTTTTTGTTTTGCAAGTTTTATCATCTCTTTTGAAATATCAAATCCATCATAACAATCTGTCATTTTTAAGATCTCTTGTGCATCTCGTCCATCTCCACACCCAATTTCCAAAACACATGGATTTTGCCTTTTAATCAAATCAAATGTTTTTTCAATATCTTCAGTACGTGGTCCTATCCCCGCAAAGTATTTAGCTAATTGCCTAGCAGAATTATTATATGTATTTAAGATATCTTTTTTTTCTTTTTTCATAACTATAAAATCGTAAATGATTTATATTCATTATACTCTGTAATAAGTGCTATTGCACGAGCAAGTTTGTCACTGTCATGACGGATAAATGCTCTGGTATGTGCTAATTTATCTCCATTTATTTTTGTAATTTTTTCTTTTCTGAGCAAGTCGCCACTTACTATTTTATATTTTCTATTACCCTTTTTATTACAAACAACAAGTGAGTTTTTGCCTTCTTGCTTTTCATATTTTTCAATCATTGATTTGTGTGGTTTTTTGGAATTATATACCACAAAATCAATTCTACCTTTTCCTATTAACTCTTCTATACTAACAATATAATCCCCAACATCAAAATTTTGAGTTTGTCCTTTCTTATTTGTAAGTGGCGCAACAAAAATAACACGAGCCTTTGATGTTTTGATTGCATTTTTAATTCCGCCTACGAGTAGATTTGGCATGATGCTACCATAATGATCACCGGGTCCTATTATTATAAAATTTGCTTTTTTAATTTTTTCTATTGCTTTTTTATTGGCACACACCCTTTTGGACAATTGCACTTTATGTATACCCACTTCTCTCACATCTTCATTATCATCCAATTCTTTTTCACCCGCTAAAATCTTTCCATTATTAAGTTTTATAGTCAAACGCATATCATCAGTACTAACTGGTATCACTTCACCGTAAACATTGAGAATTTTTACCGCCTCTTTCAAGCCTTGCGAGAAACCTCCATTTATCTTTTCCAATGCACTGAGCAATAAATTTCCAAAATTATGCCCATCTAAACCACTATCCCAACCTGAACCCTGTCCGCCTTGGGCGGAAAACCGATAATTCATAAGTGCACGCCATTCATCACTAGCATCTGAAAGTGCAACCAAGCATTGTCGAATGTCCCCTGGTGGCAACACACCCAGTTCATCTCTAAGTTTCCCAGTAGAACCACCATCATCTGCCATAGTGATAATAGCACCAATATCATATTGATAATTTTTAAGCCCACTAAGTAATGTGAACGACCCTGTTCCTCCCCCAATTGTTACAATTTTTTTCTTATTCATAATAAATATTTATACCATCATAATTATTACCAAAAAATTCTATAATTTGTTCTTTCAAATACCCAACTACCAAAACAACATCAGCAATTATGTCTGGCAATATTTCAATACTATAAGCTAACTTTGGTTCGTCTTTAATTTTGAACATTGACTTTGGACAATTTTGAGTAAGTTTGCCCATATGAGTTTCAAACCCTGCTACCAAAATCACACAATACATAATTTTATAAATATATAATTACTGATTTATTGTAACACATATAAATAAAAAATCATCACAAAACGTGATGATTTTTATACCGAAATTGCTCTTATATAATTTCGTAATGTTTCTTTAGATTTCAATATCTCCAACAACTTCATCCAGAGTTTTCTTTTCTTCGCCAGCTTCTTTTTTTGCTGGACGTTCAGAACCTTCTGGCTCATTGATCTTTAGGTTCACTCTTGCATTATTGCGTGCTCCTACAACTCTCAAAAGAGTTCGAAGTGCTTTTGCAGTAGAACCTTCACGACCGATGACCATACCCATATCTTCTTGATTTACATCAAGAGAAATAAGTACACCCATCTCGTCAACTTTACGATCAACTTTTACGTCATCAGGATTGTCAACAAGCATTTTTACTACTTCTTCGACAAATTGTGCATCTCGTTCCATAACGTAATTTCTGCTTAACTGATTTATATGGATAGATTAATTCTCGTGGCGCTTACGACCTCATCTTTTTAACGCTCATTTTATGAGTATCATTCTTCCAGTTATCATTGTACAACATTTTTATATTTACTGCAATATTCTACTACTTAAATTCAATAATTATCCAAAATACCCCATACAAACTTGGACATTTTCTATATCTCAGCTTGCCAAAGTCCGTGTAGATTACAATATGCATAAACAGTTCCACCTTGTGCTGTTACTTTGAATATCGCCCTAGGTTCATCACCAGGAGCTAGATATACCGTCTTTGTGCTAGAATTTGTTATAAATGTAATCCATTCTATATAGTGTTCATCTTCCATTGGATGATTTATTTTGCCAACAGTCACTTCAATGCCTACTTCAGTATGTTTAACTACTGGCACATGCTTTTCTGTTGATGCATCTTCTATGTTTGCATTTAATAAATCCATAGGCTTATTACAACATGTTAGTTCACCAGCACCCTCATGACGAACATCTACAATATTTCCACATACAGAGCACCTATATAATTGGTTCTTTTTTGTCATACTCAATATATTATTAATAATTATTTTATAAGTTTTATATATAACTCATGCATAAGTCTAGCATCGTCTAACGCGTTATGCATCTGGTATTTATTTATATCAATCTCAAACTGTGCAAAAAATTTCTTTTTTTCTCCATCAATTTCACGTGCTGGATTAAATCCAATTGCAAAAAGCATAGACGCAAAATCAATTGGTATTGAATGAATTGGTTCTCTTTCTCCAGTAAAAAGCTTGTGCCAAAAAACCATATCATACTGATTTACAGTAGCCACTAAATGTGGTTCTGTATTTCCACAAAATTTCCTAATATTTTTTTTAGCTTCTTCCGCAGATATACTCTCACCAGTCAAATGAGGTTGTACATTTTTTTTAACCCATTCACTAACATGATTTTTGTCATATTCCAATTCAAAATACATTTCACGATTACCATCCAGTGAAACCATACCGATAGACATCAAACTATCTTTTTCAATATCATGCCCAGTAAACTCCGCATCAAAAAATACTACGTCTTTTGAAAATGGTTGTAATTTTTGTTTTGTCATACATCTTACATCTATAAATTATATTTTTGTTCCCTATAAATAAGTATAACAGACAATTCTATAAAAATCTAAATCTGATAATTTTAACTGAACTTTTTGTCACATCTATTTGTACAAATTAATCTTCAACACCATAAATAATAAAAGAGATTTCATTTCCTACAGATAGATCATCATCAACAAATATTCATGTTAAAACCTCCTTTCCTTCTAATTTCAATTTACTTAAATTTTTCCTAAATTTTAATATTTTCATTATAACCAATTTATCGTACACTATGCTTTTCTCGTGTTCTAATCCAATCTTTGTCATGACTAATTCCTAAATTTGGTTTGTTAATCAAATCATTTAAGATATGCCACCGCCTCTTTTTTTCCTCCCATTTAATTGTATCTGGCATTCTTTCTGAAGCTAACGTTCCTGGTCTTTGAGAATAGCACCCTATAAAAGCTTTTACAAAGCCAACTTTTTTTGATAACTCCACGCTTTTTTCAAAATCATCTTTTGTTTCACCTGGAAACCCAACTATAATATCTGTGGCAAACTGCACACCTGGAACTTTATTTTTTATTTTATCAATCAAATTCAAAAAATCACCTGCCGTATACCATCTATTCATTTGTCTGATAATTTTGTTACTGCCTGATTGTACGGGCAAGTGCAACAGCCTATCTATATTTTTATTGCGTGCCACTACATCAATAAGTTCATCAGAAAAATCCCAAGGATTGGAGCTAGTAAATGTCACCGTGCTAATTCCCTTTATTTTTGCCACATCTTCTAATAAGTATGGAAATAATGTTGGAATACGAGTCTTGCCCAAATGACTAACCATGACTGGCTCAACTTTTTTACCATTTGGCAATTCATAAAAACCTTGATCAACTTCTTTTTTTGATAAAATTAAATCAGAGCCATAAGAATTTACATTCTGACCCAATAAAGTAATAGATGTAAAACCTTTTTTTGCAAGTTGCTCAACTTCTGACATAATATCTACATATGGCCGTGAGATTTCTTTACCTCTAGCAAATGGCACTATACAAAATGCACAAAAATTATTACAACCATTTGCTATTACAACCCATGCATGTTTTTTATCTTTTCTATTCGGTTCATATTCAAAACCAACATCTTCAATTGGCATAAGCTCTACATCCGGTATACGCTCTTGAAGCTTTTTTTTCATAACGCCGCTAGGCTCACGAGCTGCTGCCCCTACTATACATCCTGTTAAAATAATTCGTTGCTCCCGTTTATCTTTTTTATTTTTTTTCTTCAAATTACGAATATATCCATACACCCTTTCTTCTGCCATATCACGAATCATACAAGTATTAATCACTACGAGATCAGATTCGTCTTTGTTATCAACACATTCATAACCACGCGACTTATAATATCCCACTAGTCGCTCAGAATCAGCTACATTTTGTTGACATCCAAAAGTTTTAATAAAAAATTTCTTCATAATTTATGAAACTTAAACTTTATCTACCTAACCTTGACACTATACAATATATAGTGTAAAAAGAAAAGGTTATAAAATAATAAGCAAATTTATATTATATAAACAGTTACAATACAGATATAATTTGTCACATTTTATTTTATACTATATAATACATATATAAAATAAAAATACAAAAAATTATGACCAATAAAATTAAAAGCCTTTCCAAAGAGGATAAGGAACAAAAAATACAATCACTCCGTGATATGATTACAACAGCAGAGCAGACTATGCAAAGTGCAAAAGCCATGCTTCTTCAACTTGAAGGTAAGAAAAAAGTTGGTAGAAGAAAAAAAGTCGACGAAGAAGACGGTAATGTTGTACAAGGAACATTTGATGGTCAAATTATGATTGGTACTGATGGTAAACAATATCCAATTCCAGCAAATTATGCGTCTAAATCAAAACTTGTTGAAGGAGACCTTTTAAAACTTACAATTGTTAATGATGGATCATTCATTTATAAACAAATTGGTCCGACACCAAGACAAAATAAGATTGGTATCGTAGGACAAGATGCAAGTGGAAATTTTTTTGTATCAGTAGAAGGAAAACCTTACAAGGTACTTCTAGCCTCTATTACATATTTTGATGTACAACCTGGTGATCAAGTATCTATTGTAACTTCTCAAGATGAAAATGCTCAATGGGCTGCGATTGAGGCCGTATTACAGCAAGGTGATGATACAAAAGCAACACCAAAAATTGATTCTATTCCTCAAAAAGATATCAATATAGAAGAGCCAAAAACTGCTACAGAAATTCTTACTGGAACTTCAGAAACAACAACCGATTTTGAACATGATATTGTTAATGAAAATGATGATGACATTATCATAGAAGATGATTTATTAAATAAAAATGATGATGAAAATCCAACAGGTACTGATATCATTGATGAATGGGTGCCTGATATCGAAGAAATAGAAAAAGAAATTCAAGCAGAAATGAAGCAAACTGACTAAAATAATACAATATATGAAAAATTCAGAGCGCTTGCAAATAAGTCGTGTAGATTTTTATTTAGTATCATTCATTGGTGTATCTTTTGCACTTTTTTCTGTGCCAATCATCATCAATATCGACATACCATTCATAACAATTAGTCCTTTGGTTATTATAGGGCTTGTTATATTTTTTGTCGTTTTTGCAAATATCGCACTCGGGCTTGCATGGCTTGCCAGCACACGCTTACCAATCATCTTCCAATTTGCTAAATTTGGTGCAGTTGGTGCATTCAATACGTTTCTTGATTGGGGTGTATTAAATTTATTAATAACAATAACAGGTATTGCTGGTGGCATTGGTTTTTCTCTATTTAAAGCAACTTCCTTTACAATTTCAACAATAGGTGCATATTTTTGGAATAAATATTGGACTTTTGAAGCAAAAGAAAAATCTAGTGAAAGTGAGATCACAAAATTTATTTTAATCAGTGGAGGTGGATTTGTTATAAATGTAGGCCTCGCGTCTTTATTAGTTTTTTTATTTAAAAATACAACATTCGTGACATCTCCTCAACTAGCAAATATTGCCACAGCATCTGCAACTATAGCTTCTCTTATATGGAATTTCTTTGGATATAAACTATTTGTATTTAAGAAATAAATCTTATAAAAAATAACTAAAATATGTTATAATGTTTTATATTTGTTTATAAGAAATGTAATATTATGTCAAAAACTTTATATAGAATATATCGACCAAAAACATTTGATGATGTATTAGGCCAAGAACATATTATTAAAACTCTAAAAAATGCAATCAATCAAGATCGAATCGGACATGCTTACTTGTTTACTGGTCCTCGTGGTACTGGCAAAACTACAGTTGCTCGTCTATTTAGTGTAGCAATTAACACTCAAAAACGAAAAGGATTTGATACCGTTTCAAAAGAAGTCGCAAAACGTCTCACAGACGGCAGCTCAATGGATGTCATAGAAATTGATGCTGCGTCCAACACAGGGGTAGATGATATCCGCACACTCAAAGAAACAGTTAATGTGACTCCTACAGAAGCAAAATATAAAACTTACATAATCGATGAGGTTCACATGCTTTCTACAAATGCTTTTAATGCCCTTCTCAAAACACTTGAAGAACCTCCCGAACACGCAATTTTTATTCTCGCAACAACTGAAATTCACAAGGTACCTAAAACAATTCTGTCTCGATGCCAACGATTTGATTTTGCAAGATTTAGTACTGATATTATTGTAAAAAAGCTTTCTATTATTTCTAAAAAAGAAAAAATAAATATTTCTCCAGAGGCGTTGGAAATGATAGCTACTGTTGCTGATGGTGGTATGAGAGATGCCGAAAGCTTATTAGCTCAAGTATTTGCATTGGGAAACAAAAACATAAAAGTCAAAGAAGTCTCCCAGATACTTGGCACAACAACGGCTATTAATATAATAAATTTTATTAATGCATTAGTGTATACCGATATTGAAGCTGGATTGCAAATAATCAATAATACAATCCGTAATGGCTATAATATGGAAACATTCATTCGTTCTATAATAGATAAATTACGTATTCTACTTTTTTTATCAATCAACACTAAAAACGATAATATAAAAAACCTTATCTCTGTGCCAAAGGAAGAAATTAATGATTTGCAAAATTTAGCTAAACAATCTACTCCAAAAATAATAATAACAATGATAGAAGAATGCACAACTGCATTACAAAAAACAAAAAATACAACGATTCTTCAACTTCCTTTAGAGATTGCTGTTATAAATATATGTAGTAATCTCACAAAATCACAAAAAACTACAACTAACATTCACTCTGAAATAAGTTCCACAGAGACAAAAACAAAAAGCAAACAAACAACAAAAAAAATAGATAATGAAATAGAAGAAGAAACACAATCAGACGTCTCCAAAGATAATCAGACTAAATGGAAAAAGTGCGTAAAACAATTAGAAACACAAAACAAATCTCTGGCCAGTTTAATTTTACAATGTGATTTAAAAGAAATAACAACAGAAATAATTACATTAACAACAACCTTTTCATTTTATAAAGATAAAATTTTACAAACCAAAAATTGTTCAATGATAGAAAATATTATAAGAGACATATTCGACACACCTTTGAAAATTAAAATTATAAAACTTGATAAAAAAAATAAGAATTCCTCAGAATTATTATCATATGCAACACAAATTATGACTAAACCAATAACTGAGTAGTATACATTTAAATAAGAACGTGTTCTTACACTTGAAAAAAAATAAAAACTAGTATATTATAATAATTACGTGCTACCAATAAATGCCCGGTAGCCAAGCGGTAAGGCAGCGGGTTTTGATCCCGCGATGCGTAGGTTCGATCCCTACCCGGGCAACAATTTAAAATATAAATGATTTTATTATCTAAAATTCAAGAAGTTTTCAACTATATTTTTAACTTCTTGAGTATCACTAGCATTCATCAACTCATCTCTTAATATACTTGCATTTGGAAATCCATTTGTATATGCCTTATAATGCTTTTTCATTATTGCAAAATTTTTTACTCCTGTAAAAAGCTCACTGTACAGTTGTGTATGTTCCACCATAACACGTAATTTCTCTTCTACAGAAATCTCTTGTACTTTATTACTAAATAACCATGGATTACCAAAAACTCCCCTACCTATCATTATACCATCACACCCAACTTCTTTAGCTAATTGCTTTCCTTGTGCAATAGTTATTACATCACCATTACCAGACACTAGCGTTTCTTTTTGAATATCATCACGCATACTCACAATTCTTTTCATCAAATCCCACTGTGCTGGAACTTTGCTCATCTCTTTGCGAGTACGCAAGTGCACTGTTAAGTGCGCTACATCACATTCTAATATATTTGGTAACCATTCCTCAATCGTTTCTTGATTAAATCCAATTCTAGTTTTGACACTTACAGGAATGCCTCCTGCTCCCTCCTTAGTTGCTAAGATAATATCACGAGCAAGCTGTGGATTGTTTATAAGTCCGCTGCCAGTACCTTGTTTGACTATATTTTTCTCTGGACAACCCATATTTATATCAATTCCATCAAATCCAAGCTCTCTGCAAAGTTGCACTCCTTTATAAAAATTCTCAGGCTTAATACCAAACACCTGTGCCACAACAGGATGTTCACTCTCATCAAACCAAAGATGATGCATCAACTTTTCCCTACCTACCGGATGAGCAAGTCCATCTACACTCACAAATTCTGTAAAAATTACATCAGGATTAGAATATTTTGCAATAATACGACGAAAAGCCTCATCTGTCACATCATACATAGGCGCAAGTGAAAAAAACGGCTTTTTTAATTGTCCCCAAAATCCTTTTATAACCATAAATTTATTCTTTACCTACATAATACCACAAAGCATCATTATACATAAATTATCCAAAAAGTACAGTAGTCCAAATTGACAAAAAGTATAAAAAATGCTATTGTGCATCCATTGGCAAGAACAGTTTTTTAACAAAAACAATAGGAGAAAAAATGAGAAAAAAAGGATTTAGCGTTTTTGTGCCAGCCATGGAAAGAAGAGATGGCAGAAATATAGCCTGTATAGCACTCGAGAGAGACGCAAAAAAACGGCGCGAAGAAGTTCTCAAAAAGATAAATAGGCTAAACATGCAGTTCTGTTCTGTCAACACAAGTCATGGCGACGAGGCGGACTGTGGCTATAAAGAAAGTATGCTACATTCAAATATAGTATTATTAACATCTATTCAAAAAGAGTTATCGAGAATAAATGCATTTATTGAATGCTTGCAGGATCCTGGGTATGAAGGACTCTGCAAAAACGAATTATGTGAGGATGATATTCCGCTTTCTCGTATTCTTACAACATTCTCACCACTGTGCGTTAAGTGTGCTCAGTAGTAAGGAGTAATGTGATGCCAAAAAAATTAACGGCACGGAGTTTGACCGTGCAAAAGGACCACAATAAAGTTGTTACATCCATTGTGGCCGATGGACTCTCCTGTCCAGAAACCGTGCCACTACTCTGTAGTGAGCTATCCAGGTGTTGCGGACACAATTTCAGGTGCGTAGAACACACTAATAAATATTGTGTCCTGACTCCTACAGAGTCAGTTGTAGTTAAGAATAGTCGTGAGATGCACGACTTTCTGACTCATCAACTGAACGGCACGGTTGAGAGAGTATACATCAAACGTGATGTGCTTGCACATCACAAATTGATGCTCCTCAACGCTTTGGAAAATGCTAAAGCATTAACCCAAAGAGTGAAGGAAAAAAAGGGTTACAGCGCAATCATAAATTATATCAGCCTCAATCTCAATGGCTGGAACGGCATTTGTGATTGTGATAATTGTGACAATCCTGTCACAAAACAGGAGGTCATTGAAAATATTTCCTTGGAGTGTTCTGTTTGTCGCAGTAAACGCTGACAGAACATTTCTCTGAGGCAAAAGATATACATCTTTTGCCTCTTTTTTATTTTTTTTGTGATATACTTAAAATATGAAAATTACACTAGACACAAAATTAGACAAGCTCTCACGCATCTCTGCAAATCATGCTAAGAAATTAGAGAAGTTAGGACTATTTGTTGTGCGTGATTTATTGTATCACTTCCCTGCCAGATATGAAGACTTTTCTCATATTTATAATATTAGTGAACTAGAAACTGACATAAATGCTACTATTATAGCAACTCCAAGCAATGTTAAAACTGTTCGCATACCTCGCAGGCACCTCACTATTACTACTGCAACTTTCACAGATGACACTGACAGTGTAAGTGCTGTATGGTTCAATCAGCAATTTGTAGAACAACAACTTAAAACTAACAATCACCTTAGAATTAGTGGTAAACTCACAACAAACACTCAAAACGGTTTGCATTTTAATTCACCAGCAATTGAGAGAGCCAAACGCACACCTACCAGTACTGGCAGGCTTGTGCCTATTTACCCAGAAACTTATGGCATTACATCCAAATGGCTTCGCTGGCAAATTCAACTTATTTTTGAACAAGATATTGATTTACCAGACCCTGTTCCAAAAGAAATTTTGGAAAAATTAAACTTACCATCTCTTAAAACTGCACTAAAACTAATACATTTTCCAAAAATTCAAAAAGAATCCACCTATGCTTCAAAAAGATTTATGTTTGAAGAAATGTTTATTTTACAACTTATTACATTACAAACTCGTGCAAGATTAACAAAGGAAAAAGCATGTGCAATGCCTCTAGATAATAATCTGATTAAAAACTTCATATCTACACTTCCATTTAAACCAACTAGCGCACAAAAAAAGAGCTCTTTTCAAATTTTAACAGATATGTCAAAACACACTCCAATGAATAGATTGCTAAATGGTGATGTTGGGGCTGGTAAGACTTTAGTTTCTGCTATTGCTACTTTACAGGCATTGCATAGTAATCATCAAGTTGCAATTCTTGCTCCTACTGAAGTTTTAGCATCTCAACACTTCGATAGTTTTATAGAATTATTTAAAAATTATAATTTTACAATTGGTTTATTAACAAGTGCTCATAAAACTATAGGTACACATCCAGCATTGGTTACAAATACTACACGTCCCAAAATATTACAACAAATAAAAAACGGTACAATCAATCTAATTATAGGCACACATGCTATTATACAAGATGACATAATATTTAAAGATTTAGTTTTAGTTATTATAGACGAACAACATCGTTTTGGCGTGGCTCAACGAGCAAAACTAACTCAAAAAACACTCGAAAGCAACGACGGCAATAAATCTACAGTCCCCCATTTTCTAACTATGACAGCCACACCTATCCCACGTACTTTCGCCCTTGCTTTATTTGGAGATTTGGATGTATCCGTATTAGATGAAAAGCCTGCACAAAGAAAAGAAATTAAAACCAGACTAATTCATCCAAATAATTCTCAAGAAATTTATAATTTTATAAAAAAAGAGATAGATAAAGGCAGACAAGGTTATATAATTTTACCACTAGTAGAAGAAACTGAGGCGCTTAAAAATGTAAAAGCTGCTAAAGAAGAGTTTGAAAGACTATCTACTACAATATTTAGTTCCTATAGATTAGGATTAATGCACGGACGACTGAAATCCAAAGAAAAAGAGAAACTGATGCAAGATTTTTCTAAACATAAAATACACATTTTAGTTTCAACTTCTGTAATTGAAGTTGGGGTAGATGTGCCAAATGCAACCGTAATGATAATAGAAAATGCAGAAAGATTTGGACTTTCTCAGCTTCATCAATTTAGAGGTCGCATTGGTAGATCTAATAAACAATCATATTGCTTTCTATTTTCTACACACTTTAATAGTCAACGACTAAAAGCTATGGAAAAATATTCAGATGGTTTTAAATTAGCAAAAATCGATTTGAAACTTCGAGGTCCTGGAGAATTCCTAGGCGCTCAACAAAGTGGTATCCCAGATGGCGCAATGAAAAATATAGCAAACACAAAATTAGTAACACTCGCTCGCACACACGCAAAAGATTTACTCATTTCCGACCCATTGTTTAAGAAACACCCAAAATTAAAAAAAGAGCTCACACAATTTTACGCAACTATTCATATGGAATAAGCCTTGAAAAGTTCAACAAAATACACCATTCTCTTTGTCGTTAAAACTTTTATAATATATAATATAATTATAATTAGTAATATAAAAAAAATTATGAATAAAATAATCATAAGTATTGTTATTGCCATAACAATTTTTGGTGGACTCTACTTATTTCTTAATATTAATTCTTCAAAAACAGATTTAAAAAAACAAGAGTTGATAAACCAAAAAAATATTCCGCTAGAAACAACTAAAGAAAATCCTGTGGTTGAAGAATATCTTGAACAAATAATAAATAACCCTCTAACCAAAAGTACTCCATTAAAGGATGTTACTGGCAACACATCTACTGGCACTGCCTATATTTTGCGAGCTAATAATTCCCTCACTCATTACATTGAAGCTACTCTCCCCAACTTAAAAGAGGGACATCAATATGAAGGCTGGCTTGTAAAAAAAACGCCCTCACTTAAATTTTTTTCAACAGGGACATTACTCAAAAATGACAAAGGTGATTACATATTACGTTATGGAATTGATGATTTTGATAATGCAACTGAAGATTATAACTTTGTTGTTGTCACTGAGGAAACTATTATAGATGAAACTCCCGAAGTTCATATTCTTGAAGGAACCCTAAAATAATTACTTACATTACGTGCAATTCATTTACTTAATAAGCTTTGCTCGATAGTATAGACGTTTTAGCGAAGTATATTTTGGCGTGCAAGTGTATAGAGTTAATATTGGTTCATCAGTTTTTTTAAGAATTTCTTTAACCCCTTTATCATTCGGTTTAACTACCCCACTTTCAACAATTTCATACTCAAAAATATGCTTATTGTAATGAATTTTTACTCTATCTCCTTTTTTTAATTTATCTAAATCTATAAAAGCCGTTCGAGCCGGATTATTTCCAAATTTCCAGCGATGTCCTGAGATAACTAAATTTCCTTTTTCACCTGGCATAGCCATTGTTTTGTGTCGTCCCAACCCTCTATCCAAATCACTATCTTTAATTCCATTTACAATCGGTGCTTTAATTTTTACTTTATCTGTTTGCACTTCCAACCAAAATGTCCCCAAATCTTTTTCGGTAAATTCTCTTTTATTTTCATTCTTGTTCTCTTTATTTTTAATTTGTGTCTGCTGAACTTCTGTTTTATTGCTTTGAGTACCATTAACTTGTTGCACACCTACATTCCTATCTCCAAAAAACCACATCCAAAATAAAATATAGCCTCCAGCAAAAACCATCAACCAGATTGTTTTCTTATTTTTCCAAATAACATCTTGAAAATGATGCCAAGTTTTTTGTAAAAAAATAATAATTTCTTTCCCAAATTTATGTTTTTGTAAAAATACCTTAATATTTATAATTATCTTCTGATAATAAGTTTTAACTCTTTTAAAAAAGTTTTTTCCATACATTTTAATAATATTAAAAAGCTTGGGAAATTTTTTCCGACAAATTAACCACATTTTAATAAAATATTGTTTAATAACCACAAAAAATTTAATTAAAAATTTTTTAATAATTTTAAAATATTTTTTTAATACTCCGCTCATTATTTCAAATTGTTTTTCTTATTTATCTTTCATTTAAAATTTATAAAACCTCTGCTAAACAACTCCAATATAATTTTATCATAAAACAATTACATACAAAACTAAAAAAGTTTATAATCTTATTTAATACAATTTATGCACAAGCAAAACTTGTGCATAAATTACCTAAGAATTTCTTCTAATCCCTCAAGTTTTTTAAAGCCCCACTTTCACCATTTCCCAAAACACTTCCCACCAATTCTCTCCAGTTTTAGCTAGCTTCTCTTCAGTATTGTTATAACCAAAGTCTGCTTTAGTATAATTCTGTCCTTCTCTTAAAGTCAATTTAATTTTATTGTTCAAATTACTACCTTTTTCATAGGTTTCTATAAAATGTCTCACATCATGTTTTTTTACAATAACTCTAAACTTACCTTTTGGAAGGTTATCAAATTTATATTTACCATGCTTATTGGTCTTTGTTTTCCAAGTGTAATCATCATCAGTGCCAAATTTATTGTCTGGCCCAGCCCAGATCAATTTAACATGAATATCTTCTAATCCTTTCTCATCTTTATCTTGTTTGCCATCTCCGTCTTTATCTAGCCAAATATAGTTTCCGATGGAACCATCCCCTTTAGCTTCTTCTCTCCTAGTCCATACCGTATAATCATTACCATCAATAGTAT
>CAZHQB010000014.1:0-21194 GCA_964534895.1 uncultured Micavibrio sp. | reverse complement strand
TTCATAATTTTTAATATTAAATATACCCCCACCCCTATATAATACTCTTTTTTAAATTAAAGTCAAGAAAAATAAAAATCACTTAGACATTGAACGTCTCTGCAGGAACTGGCTTGTGGCTGGTTTCACATATTTTATAGAACCTGAAAAAACAAAATGAATCAAAGCACAATCTCGCTCCTACATAATCCTTGAAAAATAGTTCTTTTACTGTTATTCTAAATGCATTACAAATACTTTTTAACACGTGTTATATGAAAGAGTTATCAAAACAATATGAACACACTACAATAGAAGACAAAATTTACAAAATGTGGGAAGATTCTGGTTTTTTTAATCCTGATAATTTAGATGGCGAACCGTATTCTATCATGATGCCACCTCCAAATGTAACGGGCGTGCTTCACCTCGGTCATGCTATGGAACAATCAATTATGGACATCATGATACGATATCAACGTATGAATGGTAAAAAAACACTCCTACTTCCTGGCACAGATCATGCAGCCATTGCTACACAAGCTAAAGTCGAGAAACTTCTTATTACAAAAGGCATTAAAAACCCCCGTGAAGAACTAGGACGTGATAAACTACTAGAAAAAATTAGAGAGTACGCCGAAGATTCCAAATCAACAATCCTTTCTCAAATTCGCAAAATGGGTACGAGTTGTGATTGGAGTAGACTTGCTTATACTTTTGATAATGAACGCTCAACTGCGGTAACTACAGTATTCAAAAAAATGTATGACGATGGATTAATTTACCGTGGACATCGTGTGATTAATTGGTCTGTAAAAGGTCAATCAACTTGTTCCGATGACGAACTCGAACATATGGAACGTTCAGCAAAATTATACACTTTTAAGTATTCCAAAGACTTCCCTATTACTATAGCTACTACAAGACCTGAAACAAAACTCGGTGATACTGCAGTTGCTGTAAATCCTGATGATTCTAGGTATCAAAAATATATAGGTCAAACATTTAATGTTGATATCGGAGCAAAAAAACCATTAGAAATAAAAGTAATTGCAGATTCTAATGTGGAAAAAGATTTTGGTACAGGTGCGCTAGGCGTCACTCCTGCACATAGTCCCATTGACTTTGCGATGTATGAAAAACAAAAAGCAAAAGGCGACCCAATTAATATCATTCAAGTTATTGATAAAAACGGTAGAATGACAAATATGGCTGGTAATAAATATACAGGATTAACAGTCGAAGAGGCTCGCCAAAAATTTGTAAACTATCTAAAAGAAAATGACCTGTTAGAGAAAGAAGAAGATATAACACAAAATGTAGGCATATCAGATAGATTTGGTGATGTCGTAGAAGCAATCCCTATGACACAATGGTTTATTGATGTAAATAAAAAAATCCCCGGAAAAAACAAAAGTCTCAAAGAACTTATGAAAGAAGCTGTTGCTATTGGACACAATGGTCAAATAAAAAATAAAATAAATATTACTCCAAATCGTTTTGAATCAATATATTTTTCTTGGATTGATAATTTGCGTGATTGGTGTATTTCTAGACAAATCTGGTGGGGGCATCAAATTCCCGTATACTATAAAGATAACGAGATATTTGTAGGAGATGAAGCTCCTGATAATAATTGGACTCAAGACCCTGATACACTTGATACTTGGTTTTCATCTGGACTATGGACCTTCTCCACACTAGGCTACCCAAATCAAACTGCTGACTTAGAAACTTTTCACCCAACAAACTGGATTCAAATGGGTCATGAAATCTTGTTTTTTTGGATGGCTCGTATGATTTTAATGTCTACTTATATATTAGATGAAATCCCATTTAAGGATGTGTATATTCATGGACTTGTCCGTGATGAAAAAGGTAATAAGTTTTCCAAATCATCTGGAAACACACTTGACCCACTTGATGTTATAAAAAAATATGGTACAGATGCATTAAGGCTTAGTTGCATTTCTGGTATCTCTCCTGGTAATGATTTGAAATTTTATACTAAAAAAGTAGAGAGCGGTAGAAACTTTGTCACAAAATTATGGAACATAGGTCGTTATATTACAAATGCGATTCAAAATGACGTAGCACTAAATGAAAACGTAACCTTATCTCCAGCTGATAAATGGATTCTAGATAAATTACAAAAAACAATAACAAATGTTACAAAAGATATTGCTAAATATAATTTCTCTCGTGCAAGCGAAAGATTACGAGGTTTTACTAGAGATGATTTCGCTGATTGGTACGTAGAAATACATAAGGTAGAAAAAAGTGATGCCGTATTAGTATATGTTTACAAAACACTTCTAAAGCTATGGCATCCATTTGTGCCATTTGTAACAGAAACAATTTGGCAAGAAATGTTCAATGAAAATAAATTACTTATGGTTACAAAGTACCCAGATACTTCTGGATTAAACATCGACTTAAACACCAAGACTGATTTTCAGATTATCAAAGATATTATAACGCACATACGAAATATACGTACGACATTCAAAGTTCCCGCTAATTCTAAAGTAAATATTGTGCTTGTAACAAAAAATGATAATTTTATCAATTCGCAAGAAACCTTAATAAAAAAACTTGCACATGTTAAACAAATATCAATCCAACAAGATGACAATCCGCAAAAAGCATCCGCTTCATCCGTATTAAAAAATATAAAACTATATGTCCATCTAGCAAACATCATTGACATAGATAAAGAAAAACAACGCCTACAAGATGAGTTGAATGATACAAAGCAATATATAGACAACATAACTGATAGACTAAGTAATGAGCAATTTATCAAAAAAGCACCAGCTAAAATAGTGGCTACAGAGCGTGAAAATCTAAAAATTGCTCAAAACAAATTAAATGAATTAACTCAAAATTTAAATAATTTAAATATTTAGATAATGAAATTTATTGAAACATTTTTTTGGGGAGCCTTTATCGCTTGTACAGCTCTTATCGCACAAGTTTTTGTCACTGTTATATCAGAAATATTCTTTAAAACCACATTAACATTTCAATACTTACTAACTGATACGATCATACATGTAAGTCTATTAATGCTAATAGCCGCAACAATTGAGGAACTACTTCGATACTTAATTATCAAAAAAAGAATTAGTATTTATGTATCTGGGCTTTTAACTAGTTTAATCTACGGTATAGCACTTGGAATTGGCTTTGCAAGTTTTGAAACTTTCTTAGCTTTAGCAGGTCACACAATTTCATTAAATATACTATTTATGATGGTTCCTATATTTGTGATACATATTATATTAAGCATCTTTTTACTATTCTTCATAAAGTCTAAAGTTAAGCCAATTTTAGAATTACATTATTTGATTATAAGCATTGTTCTCCATACGATTGGCAACCTTATAATTTTTCATTTTTTAACATAATTAACTCAAACACACCTTGCAAGAAAATGTATATTATTTTATAATAGAAATATAAGTTTATATTATCCATTTAAAATAAAAGAACTATGAAAAAAGAAAAAAGGTCATTTTTAAATAGATTTTCTTCCGGACAAGATAAAATTGAACAACAACCATTAACACAAGATGAGCCAATGTCAATGCCAGTATATGCTGAAGAAGAAGAAACCCAAATGCAAGTAGAACAATACCAACAAGATGAACAACCATTAATGGAACAAGATGATAATTGGAATCAAGAAAATACACCTTCTGATGATGATTCTGAAGGTCAATTGACAATTGATGTATATCAAACAGAAACAGAAATTGTTATCAAATCAACAATTGCAGGTGTAAAACCTGAAGATCTCGATGTGTCTATTAGCAATGATATGTTAACAATAAAAGGTGAACGTAAAAATGAGGAAGTTGTTGAAGATAATAATTATTATTATAGAGAATGTTATTGGGGCTCTTTTTCTCGTTCGGTAGTATTGCCTATGGATGTATTGGCCGACAAAATTGATGCCATGCTTAAAAATGGAATTTTAACAATTCGTCTTCCAAAAGCTGATATAACAAAAACAAAAAAAATCCAAGTACGTGGATTCTAGTTTGTAGTTTGATTTAATCACAATAAACTTTGGAGGGTTATTTTTAGCCCTCCTTTTTAGTCCAGTTGACTTTTTTATTATATAATTCCTATATGTCTATTTCTAAATTGTTAATTCTATGCAGTATACTTACTATATTTACACCTAGTATTAGCTTTGCTGCAGATGATACCATAAAAAACCAAGATTTAAATATTACAAGTCTAACAATTGACGGCAAAATTAAAGAATATTTAACCCTTTCCAATATTACATCCTTTACACATAAATCTCCCATTCTATTTTATGATACAAATTATGCTAGTGAAATAGAAAAAACTTCATTTTGTGCAAATAAACTAGAACCCTGTCTACTCACTTCTTCAACACGTAAATCATTTACACTACATAAAAAAACTTTCACAACAATAAAAACATCAATCATCGAGGCTTTTGTAGAAGACATCGCTAGAAAAATCAATACCGATTTCACAAATGCAAGATTATATTTTGATACTAATACAAATACAATCAAAGAGTTAACTCCACACACTGATGGAATCACATTGAATACTAAAAAAACAGTCACTGACATTGCAAACCTTCTCAAAAATGATATTACTAAATTTCCAAAAACACTAGAATTATCTTATAATAAAGTACCTGCAAAAATAACAAGTAAAAATGCAAAAAAACTTGGCATAACTAAATTAATTGGTCAAGGAATATCTGATTTCAGAGGCTCAACTAAAAGTCGTATTCATAATATTACAACAGCTTCAAAACGCTTTAATGGTTTAGTAATAGCACCCAATGAAGAATTCTCTTTCGTATCAGTGCTTGGACCAGTGGACAAAGAACATGGCTACAAAGAAGAACTGGTAATCCGCGACAAGGAAACAAAACCTGAATACGGCGGAGGCATTTGCCAAGTATCAACAACTGTATTCCGTGGTGCAATTTATACTGGTATGAAAATCACACAAAGACACAACCACTCTTATCCTGTACATTATTATATACCAACCGGGTTTGATGCAACGGTTTATATACCTTCCCCAGATCTCCGTTTTATAAATAACACGCCTGGTTATGTCCTACTCAACACTCATATAGAAGGAACCAAACTCATATTTGATTATTATGGTACAGATGACGGTAGAACAATCAATATGAAAGGTCCATATGTCACAGAACGTCAAAGTAATGGGGCAATGAAAACATATTTTACACAAACAGTAAAAGATGCCCATGGCAATATAATAATTGATGATGTATTTAAAAGTAACTACAAGTCACCAAATGATTATCCACATCCAGGTGCTGTAGCAAAATTAACAACTAAACCGGACAATTGGTCTAAAAATCAATGGAAAAAATATAAAATAGAACATGGATTATAATATAACAAAAAAACTCTCTTATAATAAGAGAGTTTTTTTGTTATATTATATTTTTTTGTACCCCGGGAGGGATTCGAACCCCCGACCAACGGGATAGAAGCCCGCTGCTCTAATCCACTGAGCTACCGAGGCTTAAGTAGAGAGCATTTTAAATCTCTTTTGTGCGCCATGAGGGATTTGAACCCCCGACCGTTTGATTAAGAGTCAACTGCTCTACCAACTGAGCTAATGGCGCAACACATCTAATTATAAGAGAAAAATAAACATTAGTCAATAGAAAAAAATGTGTCTAGCATACCAAAATGTAGTGACTAACATAAAGTCACTACATCTTAGATTCTCTATAATATCTATTTATTTTCCTTATTTTTTTGTTCTTCATTTTTTGAAGCCCCTATCACAATAATGATATCATGATTATATTTTGCAACCTCTTCATCATTCCGTTCAGATTGAATACTATTAAACTCTTTTTGCAATATATTTTTGACGTTTTCAATTTCTGACAAATCAACACCACTTCCATACATCACAACAACATCTTCAATATCTCTATCCTCATTTCGCACCTTATCTGTCAAATCAAAATCCTTATTATCAAACAGAGACAAACCTTTTTGTGCCTCTTCTCTGCTATTTTTCCCACCGATAACTAACAATGATTTTTTTTCTTTTTTAACTTCCTTTACTGCTGCTTCTTGAGCTTTTTTATCTTCGACACCATCCTTAACACTATCATTCATATCTTGTTTTTTATTCATGTCAACATTACTGTCTCCTTTATTAATCGTATCAATAAGCCCCTGAATATTATCACGTGATTTTTGATCTTTTTCTGGTAATATCTCTAGAATTTTTTTGTATTCATCTATAGCTTTGTCCGATCTATTTGTACGTTCATACAATAATCCAAGATTTAAATGAGAATTAATTTCTTTATCATTTATACCAATAATTTGTTGTAATAAATTTTCTGCATTTTTATTATCCTCATCTGTTCCTCGCACTTGCAATAGACGTGCTAAATTAAAACCATAATTAATTTGACGAGACAATATCTGTTGTTGAGTCAAACTCCTATCCAATTGCGTAATTTGCAATGCCGTTGTCATATTATTTATAGCTTCATCTATATTTTCAAGAGCTTCTTGAGTAATTGCAATATAATAATATGCTGGAGCAAATATACTCAACTCTTGAGATTCAAATTTAAACATTGTTTTATCTCGCGCACTTTCAAATAATTTTTTAGCTTCTTTTATTAATGAAGTTTTTTCTTCAACAGCATCTTTACCTTTTGTCTGAGCTTCCATAAGTTTTAATTTACCTATGGCAATATCCAAATAAGGATTCTGAGGTTCAAGTTCACCAGCTCTCTCATAAGAACTTATTGCTGAAGTAAGTGCTCCACCAACATATCCTCCACTATTTTCATAAATAAACCCAGCAGTTTCATTTGCTAAAACATCATTCGGCATTAAATTACGTCCTGCAATCGCAGCTCCTGTTGCACTATTTACATAATTTGTTACGACTTCTTTATTTGTGTCTTTACCTTTTGCCAATTCAACATTAGCCAAATCTAGAGCATATTGACTAATAATTGTAAAATAACGCCCTTCTTGACTATTTAATCCAACAGATTTTCCAAATAATTTCGAGGATTCTTCAAAATTACCTGTCGCACGAGTTTTTAAAGCACGACCTGCATACACATCAGCAACAAACATTTTACCAAGCGTCACAAAACCAAATATTACACCCACAGCAACAAGTATTGACAAGAATGCAAACGAAAGTGCATTTTGTGGTGTCGAAGACATTGACAATGTAAATTTATTATCATCTGAAGCACTCTCCCGTAACAAGCCAATTACCACTGCAGCAATAAGAACTCCATATAAAATTATGATTCCATCTACCGCCCACAATAACACATACAAAAGTGCCATAATTGATGTAACAAACAATCCCAAAGAAATTGTTTTTATCATCTCATCTTCTGAGCGCATAAATGCATAAATTACAGTACTAATATAAGTAAGAGTCATAACAATTAAAGCAATCATACCTATAATACCAATCGTGGAAAGACTTTCCAATAAAATACCTCTATCAGAAAAAAATCGAATATCATACTTTCCGCTCTGATTTAAATCCTTTGGACGATACAAAGAAAAATCATAACCATACGTACTAGGTCCACTGCCAAATAATGGCTTATTTTTTACTGCTTCTTTTGCAATATTGAATGATAATCTATATTCGAGAGATGCTTCTGGTTGTATTGCAGTACGCAAAAATATTGGCTGCCCAAAAATCAAAAAAGCTATTAATATAAAAAATGTCATTATGGCCAATATTGATGTTTTTTGAGATACTTCAACAAATCTACTAATCGCAAATACCAATAATAACGCAACTGCTGCAATGATAATATACCATTCTACATAATTGAATAAGACAGAAAGAGTAACTAAATTTACAATAGTAATTACAAAGAGAAATGCTATTATAATTTTTTGCTTTATTTTATTACTATCCATACTGTCCACAATAGTTACTGAGATAATGAAAAATGGTAACATCATTGCAAGAAATATCGATAACGACATAAAAGAACCTGTTAAACTTGGTATAATATACTGTAATACTTTTTCTGGTATAAATCGCATCGTTGCTAAAAATGACCATATTGTTACAATGCTACCACTAGCAACAATTGCCCACCACAAAACCATTGCGCGCTTTTTTGAAATAAATGACACTATTAAATAATACGCTAATATCATTGAGGTAACACTCATAAGACCAGTAATTGGATTACCAAAAAAACCAAAAAAACTGTGATATTTATCCACAGAAAAAACCGTAGCCAAAACATAAACAACCCAAAGCACTCCCAATGGAATATCTAGCGTTGTTCTACGGATTTCAATCTTTCCTCCAAGCACACCACGTGCTGCCCACGCAATTACACCAATAAATATCCAAAAATAAAAGTAATATTGCTTTTCAAATGAAATTCCTTGATAGGTCACATTGAGAAAAAAGAGCGGCAATCCAAAAAACAACATAAAAATACAAACGGTCACTATTTTATCTAAGAGTGATAAAGTCTTTTCTGACTGTATATTATTTTTTTGATTTTTTATATTTTTTGCAGAACGTTTTTGCCCAAATTGCGTATTGCCAAATTTTTGTCGTGATTGTACTGGCATACGACGTCTAGGAGGAACCCTCTGTCCTCGTATCTGCATAGGTTGTTTATGATTTATAGGTATTGTATTACCTTGTCCTTCATGATTATTTTGAGACCGTTTAATCATTTCATCCATAATATTAGAAATTATATATTTAGTTTAATTTAATGTATATAGTATTTTATTATATCATAAAATATCATTCAAACTTTACTTTATTTATTATACACCCTTATGGTATATTTTATCAACTACATCTATTAATCTTACTCTTATAAGATAACATCATAAGAAATATAAAAATTATTCCACAAAATATAACAAGTGCAATAAATTTACCAATATCATGTGTCATAATTGCCACTATAGCACATAGAATAGTAATAATATAATAC
Organism: uncultured Micavibrio sp.; assembly: GCA_964534895.1. GTDB lineage: Bacteria > Patescibacteriota > Minisyncoccia > Moranbacterales. The sequence continues at coordinate 12,190 of CAZHQB010000014.1, read as the reverse complement.
AAAATTAATATATTCCACGTACTCCAACCGCATTCCAATAATTTATGATGCAAATGTTTTTTGTTCCCATGAAAAAGCGAGTCATGATTACGAAATCTGTTTCCCACAACCCAGATAGCATCAATGAGTGGTACACTCAATACGAGTAAAGTCGTGCCTATTTTTGCTCCAGCTCCAATGGCTATAAGTGCAATAACAAATCCCATGAAAAAAGAACCACTGGAGCCTGCAAAAATTTTCGCCATCGGAAAATTAAATATCAAAAATCCCGCAACACTACCCGCAAAAATAATAGAAATAATTGCAATTGGCGGTTGTGCAACATGCGGTTGCAACGAGATAATAAAAAGAGTTATCGCTGCAATAAATACGACACCACCAGCAAGTCCATCAATACCATCACACCAATTAATGGCATTCATGATTATTCCTATCCATACAAGTGTAAATATCAAACTAATAAGCGGTACATTATTGTAAATGAACCATATTACACCGCCAAATGGATTCGTCACAAATTCAATGCGTATTCCTATAATAAAAACTAACAAAATCACAACAATTTGAGCAAAAATTTGACTTTTCCAACTAATGATCCAAATATCATCTACGACACCAACTATCAAAATTATAATACCTCCAACAATCATTGACCATATAATATGATCAAAAAATAAATGTTCATTTATAACAAGTGTCGTAATAAAACTTATAATAATAGCAATACCCCCAAAGCGTGAGGTATGTCGTTTATGAATATGTCGTTTGCCACATCTTTTATCCCTAAAGGTAAAACTAGATTGAACTCGTACAAAAACATAACACAATATACTCGCAATACTTAAACTAATCAAAAATGGCAATCCATAGAATTCAATTGGGGTTATCATTTCTTTTGTTTAATTGTTTTATCTGTTACCCAAAACTCTGTAAAATATTTTTTAAACAGAATTCGTGTCTGTGAATCAATTGCTGGAATAGCTCCAAGTGTTGGTGCTATAATCGGTACTAATAACCACTGTAAAACCATATGAATATACTTCTTACGTGAATATTTAGATGGCCGTTTAGGTAAAAGAAACATAGAAAGTGACACCGATACTATAAGTCCTGTCATAGCAAGAAGCATCAAAAATCGTGTTACAAATGGTAATGCATGTGCCAAAGTACTCTGATTAAACTCTGTGCCACCAAATACGAGTGGTAACCAACCTAAAAATGCAAGAATGAATGGTGCAGTTGCCCATGAATGGTGTCCCTCTAGCATTTCAATTGCAATTTTAAATTTACTTACAATTGATATTTTTTTGTCTGGCAGAATAGCACGCATAATCACAGGAAAATTTTCTATACCATACGCCCATCGTCTCTTTTGTTTATATTGATTTTTAATTGTCCCTAAATATGTATCCGACAATACAGCATCCATGGAAATGGGCAAATAAATTGGTTTCACCCCATATTCACCGTGAAAATAACTAAACCCTTTCCAATAAATGATAGAATCTTCACTAATCATATTTACTGGCCAATAGTCAACATCAACAAGTGTTTTGAACGGCTCTGAATGTGATGAGAAAGTTACCATTTCACGACGAGTGCTCTGAAACATATGCCAAAAAGATGAACTAGTAACAATAACGCGCACAAATGCATTAGTGTCCCATAAATTATTATGGTAAAGGGGTATAGGTTGATATGCTCGTTGCAACCTCTGTGGCTCTATAATATATTCATATGTCAATGCTGCAAAATATTGTGGATGCACAACACTTTCACAATCAAAATTAGAAAAAATTACTCGTTCATAATCAATATTATGTTCATCTAAATATATTCGTAATTTTTTTGCAGCATACGTTGCATTTGAAGCTTTACATTTCATTTCTCCATCAGCAACTTCATGCGTTGTTACCAGAAATTCACGAAAAGTATTTCCATATTTTTCTGTTAAAAAATTAACTTTTGCCTCACGTTTTTCTTTATTTTCACGTTCTTCAGTTGCCAATAATATTATTATTTTATTATTTGGATAGTCACTATTTGCAATTGATTTAAGCGCAGGATCGATGTTTTCTGGACCTTCTATCGCTGTTGGTAACAAAACAACATGAATAATATCCCTCCAATCCATCACATCAATTTCACTTAATTTATGTAAATTGTCCAATAAGATAGAGCTTTCATTAATTTTTCTTTTTAAAATTCTTTTTTCATGGTATGTTTGTGCACTCGTAAGCATATCTTTCATATCAACAATTCTTTTTGCAATTTCTTGAGCATATTCATCTGGCTCTCCAACATTTGAACACCTATCTAACCAATTAATCTCTTGACCTTTCTGTAACTTTTTATATGCTTTTACAGAATAATATGAAATAAAAATAGTACGATGAATCCAATAAATATCAAATGCAATAATAAAAACGGAAACCCAGACAGGTACAAACATAGAAAAAATAACCATGCCAATAAGAGTGAACCACGTCAAAAGTGCAGGAATAATCTCCAACCCCCTTTGAAATTTTCGTTCACGTGGCACTTTTGTTTGTGGATTTGGAAAAATAAATTTATCATTTATCATAATACAGAATTATTAAGAAGTATACCTAAAGCGGCAATAAAAAGTGCTACTGAAGCAAACAACGCTCCCAACAACACAATATATGCAGCAACTCTTTCTTGTACTCTGTAAAGTATATATCCTATTATTAAATCAACAATAAAAAATATAAAACTCATTGCAGGCAAAAAATACACATTCCACCAAGGAGCATGCAAACTTGTGCCAAAAAAAACATTGTACTGTAGTTTCAATAATGAATCAGGTGGCTGTCTAAAAAATACAAATAAAACTACAACACCAACATTAATAAAAACAATTACGATTGCAAGCCAATGTACTATGGCATTATTCCAATATGTGACATCCGTAAATATTGTTTTTTGCTCTAATCTTTTCATAATTTATTCATTTTCTAACTGCGGTTTATCCACTTGTTCTACTTCAATTTTGCGATTCTCTCTTTGTGTAATACGCATAACATCTTTATCAATTTTACCCAATTCGTTATATGCCTTATTAAAATGATTGACTGTTGTAGTCAAAGTCTTACCTAATTTTCTAACATGCCCTTCAAATGCCAACCAGTGTCTACTTAACTGTTCTACACGTACTTTAATATTTTTTGCATTATCTTCAATCTCCAATGCACGCAATCCCTGCAAAACAGTCTGCAAATATGCCAAAAATGAAGTCGGTGACACAATAACAACATGTTTGTCTCGAAATGCATACTCAACCATATTTATATCACCGACACGATTAACTAGCAAGTCATAGTAAATTGCTTCTGAAGGAATAAACATAAAAGCAAATTCTGTGGTATTTTCATCTGGACGTACATATTTTGAAGTTTCATCAATGCGCTTTTTTAAATCTTGTTTAAATTGTCTCTGTAACTCAGTAATATTATCTTTTTCTCCAGCATTTATAATACGTTCATAATTTTCAAGCGAAAATTTTGAATCAATTGGAATAATTTTATCTTTCGCAAATATTATAGCATCTACAATATCCCCATTTGTAAAAGAATACTGCATTTTAAATGTATCTGGCGGTAGCACATTCGATAAAACATGTTCCAGCATAAATTCACCCAATACACCTCTTTGTTTTGGGTTACGCAAGATATCTTGTAAATCCTGCAATTGTCCTGAAAAATCAACAATGCGCTGATTTGTTTTATCTAAATCACCAAGTCGATTGTTTACATTATTGATAAGACGTTCTGATCTTTTAGAAATTTCATTTATAACTTCCCTAGCCTCACGAAATTGATTTTGTCCCGCATGATGCATACGTTCAAGATTTTTTTCCACTGATGTACGCATCTGCTCATTTGCATTTCCCATATCACATAATTGTTGTGACATAGCACCAATTTTTTCTACCCCACCTACATTTTTTTGTCCACGAAAAATTACCACAACATTTACAATTGCTAAAATTATCAATATTATTAGTAAGATGTACACGATTGTCATATTACATTTAAATTTCTACTTTTATTTCTCAACAATGAAATAAAAATATAAAAAAATTAAGATTTATGAAAAATTTATTTTTGAAGATTGATAATAAAATTTTGCAATTTTGGTACTTTATTAATAATAATATCATGTGGAGAACTTAAGACTTCCATCAAAAAACGATCCATCATATCTAATCGATACGTAAGTTCATCACTTGTCATTGTCATATAACGCACTTCCTTACCAATTTCCGCTTCAATAATTTCAATTGCTTTACTAAGCTTGGTACGACTCAAGTCATCACATACCATCATAATATCAAGCCGTGATTTATCATAATTTAAAAATGTACCGCTAACAAGTATTAATTTTACACGACCTACGTCTTGTAATTTAATAAGTTCTTTGCATTGTGGATATGTATTTGCCTTAACAAAGAGATTACGTAATTCCACATAATATGGAAACGATTCATCGAGTGTATAGTACTTAATTTTTTTGCGTGACGTTTCATTGATAAAATCAATCCGCAATAGTGCATTAATATCAGCACGAATACGCCTCCCATCTACATTCATCTTTTCCTTTAATTCTTTCATTGTTATTTCTTTTCCTGGGTTTAATACAAAAAAACGCAACATCCTCGAGCGTGATTTTGATCCAAACAAACTCTCTAAAATTTCTGGCATAATAATACAAAATCAACAAATTATTTATCTACCCCTTTATATTATTAGTGTACTATCAAATACAACAAATTTCAAGGACTTCAAAAAATTAATACTATTTTTGCACTTATTGTAATTTCTTTGTATACTTAATACTATACGAATATGTATGAAACAAGAAAATAAAAACTGCATAAATGAAAATACGTTTCTAGATGCTAGTGTATCTAATATTCTTGTAGCAAATGGCACAAAGAACCGTGCATTCATTGAGCAATTCAATTATAGCAGTGTGAGCTTCACACAAAAAAACCTAGGATCTATACTTGGATTTTTTGTTGTACGTGATAATGCAAAAACATCTGAGAATATTGTAAACTTTTTGACATCAGAAGTGAAAAAAAAATATTTTTCTCCTATACAAAAAAATGCTGAAGAAAAATTTGAATCAACACTTCATCGTATTAATAGAGTCTTGGAAGAACTTGCAAATATCGGCAATGTAGAATGGTTAGGCCAAATAGACAGTGCCCTTTGTGTTATAGATTCTACAACTATTCATTTCAGCATTACTGGAAATGCCTATATTTTACTTTTAAGAGACAACGCTCTTATTGAAATAAGTAAAGACTTAGCCAGTAAAAAAGCAGCTGAACAACCACTCAAAACATTTGTTGATATCTCTAGCGGAGACTTATGTCCAAACGATAAAATCATTATTACATCACAAGAGCTTTTAGATTTTATACCACTTGATGAATTGCAAAAAAACGCCATTAATTTTGGTCAAGAAAATTTTGTTCAGTTTATCAAAACTGTTCTTACAAATGAATGCTCCATGGCAACAACCACAATTGTTGATATTTATGAAAAAGAAAAACCTCAATCACTTAAGTCCTCACCAATTAAAGATACCCCTTCAAATGCATTTAGTGCTACCGCCTTTGAAGAAGATCTTAAACAAATACCAACCGCATCAAAAGATGGTGCCAACCTGGAAACACCTAAAAATAAACCCTCCGAATATACCAATCCTCGCACTGGACATATTCATATTCAAGGTAGTAATAAACCCATTCCAAAACAAACATTCATCGAATCAACACAAGAAAAATTAATGGAGTTATTTGATGATATAAAAGAATCTACAAAAACAAATTGGCATACTCTTTCAAAAAAGATTTTTGCTACAAAAAAAGACACTCAGCTAGCATCTCCAGAAGATGCGGACGTTTTTGATGATACTGAAGAATTTGACGATATTCCGGATACCTTTAATAACACACTTCCAGACACTAATATGCCAGAGGATCTACCCAAAACAAAAATAGCAACTACAAAATACTTTGATGTAATCTTGTATAAAATTAAACGTTTTAAACAAAATATTTATTCTGCCATAAAAAATACCATCAAAAACATAAATTTTTATTACCAAAAAATAAAAAACTACTTAAAAACTATTTTTACAAACCATCAAAATACAGCTAAATCTTCAGAAGCTCTTCCAACTGGACCAAAACATTCACTTCTGCCAAATATACGCCATATTTCACAACTATGGCACAAAATGAATACACAGGTAAAATTAACTACACTAGGAATACTACTTTTTATGATTATAATTCCACTATTTTTTGCAAAAATGTCACAAAAAAGTGTAGATGTAATGAACATCAACAACACAAACACACAACACACAGAAAAGGAGACAAAAAATAAATCCGATACACCAATCAATCCTCTTCAGGACAATATCAGTGCTCCTGCAATCATTTTAACTGAACCTTCTATCATCTCAACAACACTTCTAAACAATAAACTTATTGGTGTTACAAAAAATAACATTATACTTTTAACTGATGCTAAAAAAGATAAATTATCCCTTCCCAAAAATTCTGGAGACATTGCCTTTGTTGCACCAATGGATGACCTTGATTTAATTTTTATATTAACAACAAAAGATGAATTATATTCATTTAGTCCAACCACAAAGAAATTTATACAACAAAAAAATATACCAATTCTCAATCATTCGAAAATAATCGAATTAGGCACATATATGACTTACCTATATACATTAAGTAAAGATACAATCACCAGATATGCACGTATAGAAAATGGGTTCGACTCTGGAAAAAAATGGCTAAAAGAAGATATATCATTATCTGAAACTTCAACAATGGCAATTGATGACAATATTTACATAACAAGCAATGGCAAAGTTATAAAACTAGACAAGGGTAAAAAAGTACCTTTTTCACAAGATCCTTCAATACATAAAATATCTAATATATATACAACCCAAAACACAAAATTCATGTGGCTTCTAGACAAAGAAACTAATACTCTTTTTAAGATTAACAAATCAACCGGTCAAAAAGTAGATTCTTATACACATCCAGAATTTAATGATGCCACATCTTTAGTGATATCTGAACAAAAAGATATAGCAATTATTTCAACATTAAAAAATATCTTATCGTTCAAATTAGAAAAAAAATAATTCAGCAATATTTAACATATTAATCTCTCGACTTCTTTACTGCGATTTTATGTATCATATACTGTCTTTTGTTTTTTCCCATATATTTTCTCACTTTAAATAATTGCTTAAATACAACTAATGCACCTATAACAATTACAAACACTGCCAACGGGAATAAATACCCCATAATATAATCTGATTTTGCATGGATAATTCCTTCACCATCTACAAAAGCAACATTGGTCTTATATAACCCAAATAATGATGGTATTTGCTTTACATGCGAAAATACAAATTTTTTACCTGGGAAAACAAAATGTTTATCATATTTATATAATTGTTTATTTCTTGTAAATACATTATATACAGTCACTTCTCCATATGGCACATAATGGATGTTTCCTGTGTTTTTAAACTCTACAATATAATCAACTAGGCCCGTTGTTAGAAAAGGAATATCAAACTTATTAATATATCCACTTGCATGTGTATCGCCTTTTATATTAATGAGAACATGCACACCAATTTGTCCCTCTACTTTAACCACATTATTATTTTTTGACATAACATGAAAGAAAACTGCACCTCTATGACTACCAATTGATGCATTTTTTGGTATATTAACGTCAAAAATTACTTCTTTTACATCACCAGATTCTAAAACAATATTTTTACTCTCAGGCTTAACCCATTCTCTTATGCCATTATCATCATTTTTATCAAGAATTGTGATTATATTATCATCACTCAATGCATAATCCATCACGCCAACATCAATTATTTGTTTTTCATTAGAAATATTCTTGACTTCTACAGCAAACTTATGTAATTCATCTACATTTGTATCAAATACAATAGCAGTCCGATTCACTGCAATGCCCACATTGCTGGCAGACACTACTAATGGCATTATTAGATACATAACACCAACCATACACAAATAATACATTATTTTCCCATTCATATACTCTACTTATTTTTAACAATATACACTAAGCATGATGTGGATATCATTATTTATTTTTTCTTTGTGATTATAAACATTTTATTAAATACTTTCCCAATAATAAATATTAAAAATATAATACCTATAACCATAATTGTTGTTTTCCATGGAATCACCAAAAATATTATATCATCTCCATTAAAAACGACACTCCCATCCTCTGATTGTGCACTAAGTGTTGCACTATAAATTCCAAAATCCCACATGTTAAACTCAACCTGTTCTTTAAATTCCCTAGTTCTTCCTGGATATAACACTTCTGGTTTTAATATAATTGTACTAAATTTTTTACCAAATTTTTTTATTTTTATTTTTCCTCCTTTTTTTAATTTATAATGAATATTTCCGTCACTATGTAATTTTGCAAAAATTCTAATAGGCTTATCCCAAAAAATTTTTCGTGTAACTCCAAACTCCTCTACATCTCCCTTAATTTTCATAGGCTCATCCCCTTGTATGGCCATGGTAATTAAAGTACCTACTCGATAGTTAACTTTTATTTTTGCTCCTGTATTATTTCCGTTTTTATCAACTGTTGTCTTATCTGGAGCTCGAGTTTTAAAAAAAATAGCACCATAATAACCGTTTGTTGGTTGATTTTGTGGTATATGAATTTTAAAATGTATATTCTTACTGCTATTAGGTTTCAAAACAAAATCATTAGGTATATCTATCCAATTTATTATATCATAAGCCTTCCGCGGATGTTCGTTATTTGGCACATAAAACTGAGACTCCATGGAGTCATCCATAACAAAAAAATCCTCAACTTCAATACTGATTGAACGAGGATAATTATCATAATTATGAATATTAATTACTACATCTTTTACATCTCCTCCTTTGCCATTAAAATCAAAACGATTTGGCGAAACTTGAATTCCTCCCTTAGCAGTAACAAAATTATTATCCGCATACACAACATCAACACTTACAAAAAAAATTAATACGAATATGAAAATAATTTTATAATTCAAAATATTGTTCATAAAAATATTACACAAAAAATAATTAAAAAATTTGTCCATCTATATTCTCTTCAATAATTAACATTGAAGAGAAAAAGATGTCCAAATTTTACACAAAATTATGCACCTGTTGTGACACTATAAGTAACTTGTCCTGTATATTCTCCGGCCTTTTGCGTTGATGGCACAGCTGTAGCATAGCAAATTGTTGTAGTTGATGTACCTGAATTATAGTCATCTTCTTCTAATATATCAGTAAGTGAACCAGGTAACCCAGCATATAATTCATTTGCACCACTGCCAGTACAAGTTGTAGCTGTTCCCCACCAGGTTGTGTTCATAGCTCCTGTGTCATTATTTGAAACACGAAATCCTAATCCTGTTCCCGTATATGCAGCTGCATTAGAAGGGCTAGATGTCCAGGCAGTTTTATTAGCTATATGTGTTGTTGTGTCTGTATGAGTCAATTGAGTGTCCTCTCTAATCTGTAAATGATATCCATCTGCATCATTAGTAGTAACCGCACATGTTGTAGTATTAGCTACTACTGTAGCACCATCTGCTACTAGATTGCTGGTGCCATTATCAATATCAATAGCAGCAGCGCAATCTAATGTTAAATTTTCAACAACTGTAGCAGATGTACTTTGTGAATCTGTTGCGCTTGCAGCGAATGCTACGCTTGTCATTGACAACGACAGTACAACGGCACTTGTGCCTGCAATTATTTTATTTATTTTCATATTTTTTGTTTTTTATAAATTTATTATTTTCTTATCATCGACCTGATTAGAAAATTACTTTTCTTATTTAATATTATACATTACAAGTCAATAAATTGACAATAGAAGTTATCCACAAGAATATTTATTTAATACCATACTAAAAATTATCTACGCACACAAATATAATTTTTATGAAATCTACTAAATTTATTTACTTACAACTTTGAAATTGCTGTATATGTAACTATATTTGAATATGTCCCAGATTTTTGCGTACTTGGTACATCTATCTTATATTCTACTGTTGTGTCATCTCCTCCACTTGTAAATCCTGTTTTATCATGAAAAACCGTATCCGTTGTTGGAATACCTGCATAATTATTATTTGGTGTAGTGCCCCATTTCGCTTCTATACCAGAGCCATTTATCACAGTAAATCCAAATCCTGTCCCTGACCAAGTTGTCGGAGCGGCTATTGTGCCAGCATAATCTGCAATTGTTGTGACACCATCAATAGTATGAATTAAACTATGGTTTTCACTAATCAATAAATTATATCCACCCCATGCATCCGTTGTTACTGTTGCGGTTGTTATTGCTGTATTTGGAGAGCCGGGCGTTATCGTACCAAGATCCTTAGTATTTGAGTCTAAAACTAGTGAAATGGTATTATTTACCATATACCAAAATCCATCTTGTGTTTTATAATTAGCACCTGTACCAAGTCCTACCAATGGCGTACCCACAGTATCAAACAAACTGTATGTTCCATCTCCACTCTCTTGCCCACCAGCAAATCCAACATTATCAACTGTAATATTATATGTACCGTCTGTTGCCGCAATTGCAACAACTGGCAATAACAACATATTTACAAATAATACCAAAACAAATTTACTATTCATAAAATTTTATTTCTATTTATATAATAGAATTATATCACAAACAATTTGAATAATACAATTTTCAATCACATCTTATTTTTAAACTCTGGTACTGTATCCACTAACTTTATAATTGGATACAATCCTATAACAAATATTATGCTCAGAATAATAAAAATATTTTTCATATCACCAAAAAAATATAGCATTATTCCTACAAATACTGCACTTGCAATATATCCAATAGCCCGCGTGGAACGAAAAAAATTAATAAGTGCTATATCATTTTCATTTATTTGCTTATAAAAATAACTGTCTTGCATTGTTTCAAGAAGCGCCGCTCCAATACGTGACACAAATAAAATACTCATCCATATCCATAATTCTTTACTATTTATAAAATACATAACGATAGTAGAACAAGCGACGATTACCGAACCTATAAACAGCATTTCTTTTTCTCCATATTTTTTATCTGCAAGTATACCTACTGGGTATTCTATAAAAATAAATGGCACTAACATAATCGTAAATATAAAACCAATATTACCCCAAGAAAATCCTATCTCACGCAAATATAATGGCACAAAAACAGTCATAGTCGCGTAAAAAAATCGAAGTGTAAAAGCTATCCAATATATATTAACTAAATTCTTATCATTTTTGAATTTTGTAATTATTTGTACAAAAGAAAGACTTTGTTTTTTAACGTGTCCCTTTATATCATTAAGAGCTGTAAACAAAATAAGAAACATAACAATATAAAGAATCATTGTACTAAAAAATATTCCATTAAACCCATAATGTTGCAAAATATATACTGATGACACTGGCCCTACTAAAAAACCAAAATTATATACAGACAAAAAAAATCCTCGTATACGCCCTGTTTTTGCATCTGCAGAATAAGCTTCTAAAACAATATCAAAAACTACAGTTATAACACCAAACAAAATGATATATAACATTAATAATACAGCACCACTGATTGTAATGTTAATAAATTGTAAAAGAAATAGAATTGCTATTTGTAAAATCATAAGCGTCATTAATGTTCTAGCACGTCCAAAACCCTCAATAAGCTTATTGAGATTAAATAATAATATCAAAATAATAGAAAAAGATATTATATAAAAAAATCCTATATTATCCGTAACAATCACCTGTTTAAAATATGAGGAAGTAATATATGTAAGAAGCGCACCTGAAAATCCAAAAATAAATCCCAAAAATGTAATGAGATGCACAGTTCTTTCATTTATAATATATTTTGCGTAAAATCTTTTTGTCATTTTCTATTTTTATTTCTTTTCATTATAACATATTTCTTATAAAAACCTTTATAATTTATAAAATCAAAACATGAGAAAAATGTCTAAAACACAAAGAACGAGTTACAAACCCGTTCTTGCAGTA
>CAZHQB010000013.1:0-24022 GCA_964534895.1 uncultured Micavibrio sp. | reverse complement strand
GAGTGAAAATTATGTTAGACACAAAAATTACTCCGGAGCTAAAAATGGAAGGACAAGCGCGGGAAATTATCCGAGCTATTCAACAGATGCGTAAAGAGGCTGACTACCAGCTTGATGATCGCATCGAAGTTTCTTATTCTTGTTCTGATGAATTAAATAAAGTTTTTGTTAATAAGGATTTAATAGAGATTGTCAGTAAAGAAACTCTTGCCACGAAATTAACTTCAAAGAAATTGTCTAATTTTGATTTGGAAAAAGAAATCAAAATCGATGAGGAGGTATTAGAATTAAAAATTAGAAATTAGAAATGAGATAATTACATTTATTTTCAGAAAAGTTAAAGGTTTTTGTAGAAATAGGCTTGTGGTTAATTAAGATATGATACAAATATAAAAATAAACGGATCAGGGAACGATTGCGTTCTTGTATAATAATAGAGAAATGGAGATGTTTCAATGGACGACTCTTTTTATGATCATACTAAAACACCAATTCAAGATCATTGTGGTATATTTATGAATACCGTGAAGATTTGTTGGCATTGCAATGGTTGCGATCATATATTTTTTACTATGTAAAAATAACAATAAGCTATTTTATTCAATCGAATGAAATAGCTTTTGCTTTACTTAAAAGGTGTAGTAGAATATATATTATGAAACATAATTATCACGCAATTGCGCTGGATAAAATTGATATAGGTGAGGCGGATAGATTGTATACGTTTTACACATTAGAAAATGGACTCGTCCGTGTACCAGCCAGGTCTGTACGTAAGGGAAAAGCAAAACTTGCTATGCAGGTGGAAGATTTTGTATTATCGCATATAACAATTGCACAAAATTACGGAAGAGGTACGCTTGCAGGTGCTGTTGCTGAGAATTATTTTATTTTTTTACATGAAAATTTGTCAGCACTTGAGTGTGTAGATGTGGTACGTACAGTATTTTTGTCAATCATGGATGAAAATGAGCGAGATGAGCATGTTTTTGGGCTTTTTGTGATATATTTAAGAGAGATGGATAAATTATCTCAAAAAGTTGATTTAAAAGACCAAAATATTAGTTTGAATTGGTTTACTTATGCATTTTTAATTAAATTATTTTCTTTGCAAGGCTATAATTTTTATATACACAAATGTTCTATGTGTAACAGTGAGATTGGTGAAGTGCGAAATGGATTTAGTGCTTCTAGTGGCGGTGTGCTTTGTACAAATTGTTTATATAATGAGTATTTTTGTTCCGTTGATCCAGATACCTTGAAAGCGCTTCGCATTATTAAAAATAATGATTTGGCTTTATTGTCAAAAGTTATTATTCATAATAATGTATATAAACAATTAAAAGATATTGTGTATAATATAGAAAAATGGGTTATGCGTTAATATAAAAATCTGCTATAATTAAAAAGTCTACTCTTTATATATAGAATTATAAATATAAAAATATGCCAATTAAGGAACTCGAAAAAGATCTTCAAAGAAAAGATTCATCATTAATTCAGAGAAAACATAATAAAACTGTGTATAATGTATGGGAATCTAAAGAGTCTAATAATGTGAAAGATGAAATGTGGCAGAAAATAAAAGATAGCATGTTTGACACGCGGCTGAAAGCTATAGTAATTGGTGGGATTGTAATATTTATAGTCCTGTTTGTATCTTTGGTGGCAGCTTCTTTTATGTATTTTCAAGGTGGATTTTTTGATAGTAATCGTGTGACATTGTCTGTAAAGGCACCAAATAATATCAGAAGTAATACATTAACAGAAATTGAGTTTATGTATGATAATCATAATAGAGCCAAGCTCAATAATGCTCAGATTATGGTGCAATTTGGAGATTATTTTGTACCAGCAGAAAATCAAGATAATTTTGAGCGCATAAGTGATAGCCAGGGGATTATTGCAATTGGCACAATTAAGGGTAATGGTAAAAATACTATCATATTAGAAGGTCATTTTGTAGGGCCGGTTGGCTCCGTGGATGATGTATCTGGAATACTTCGTTATATTCCAGACCGCACAAGTACGCAGTATGAGACACAAGCACGAGGAACTACAACTATTACATCCTCACCAATTTCAATTGACATTGAGGCACCGTTTAAAGTTGTTAGTGGTAATTTAATTGATATTGCAGTTATTGTGAAAAATACTAGCAATGATATAATGTCAAATTTAAAATTAATGCTTGGAATTCCCAAAAATTTTTCAATGTATAATTCAACGCCTAATCCAATAAATGATAAGACATGGTTGATTGATAAAATTGAGCCACAAGGTGAACAAATTATTCATATTCGAGGTAGTTTAAATGCGGAGATAGGCACAGCTCAATTGTTTAATGTGGAAGTAGGTACACAAGAAAGTGGTAATAAGTATGTTATGTATGCTAAAGGGAAATATGCTCCACAAATTATAGGATCACCAATTATTATAAAACAAGAAATTGAAGGAGTGAATGATAATGTTGTGTATGCAGGGGAAAGATTAAAATATGTTATTAAATTTATAAATAATAGTGATGTATCACTTAGTGAGGTTATCGTTTCAGTGAAATTTGATACAGAAGTACTAGATTTTTCACAACTAGACCTTGAGAATAAAGGTGATTATAATGCTCAAAAAAAATCAATTATTTGGAAAGCATCTGATATTACACAATTACAATTATTGAAACCCAACGAATCTGGAGAAATATCTTTTACAATACCAGTACTTGAAAAATTACCAATTAATAGTAAAAATGATTATAATTTTTCTGTGACGACACTTGTTTCAATTGATAGTGAGGATATTCCATCAGGATTACGTGAAAATAAAACAGTTTTAAGTAACGCACTTACTAAAATGGTTGGTGCAAAGGTATTGTTTGGATCTGATATTATATATAAAAGCGGAATGTTACCCCCAAAGGTAGGAGAAAAAACTAGATATGTAGTAACACTTACAATTGATAGTATAAATAATGATATTGATGATAGTGTGGTGACAATACCATTACCAACGCATGTTAAGTTTGTGGATGGAAAAGATATTAAATTTAATGAGCGTACGAATGAACTTATGTGGACAATTGGTAAGATCATGCATGGCACAGGTATCACAAGTGATAATGTACAGACAAGTTTTGAAGTAGAGATTGTTCCTAGTGTGGATCAAGTTGGTAAATCACCACTTATATTACAACAACAAACCTTGAGTGCTACGGATTTGTTTACAGGGATACATATCGAGGAAGTCGGTAAGTCTATAACAACATCAGATATTTCTAATAAACAAAGTGAAAATCAGTCTGAAGGAGAAGTACAAGCATAGTGACAATAAATTTATTATAAAAATTTTTTAGATTATTATTTATAAAGAAGATTATTAGATAACATAAAAATATGTTTGGACGTAAAAAAAACAAAAAACAAAATGATGTATACACAGGATTATATGTTGTGAAAGATGTGGATAATATTATATCTATTGCACAATCATACGGTATTTCGTGGAAGGAGTTGGCTAAAATTAATAATATTGATCCACCATATATTTTGATTTCAGGTGAAACGATTAGTGTGCCTGATGAAAAAAGTGATGTCGATGAACGGGAGGATATTCAAGTATCTAATTCCAAATCTTCCGAAGATGCAACAAAACCTACGGATGTAAAAAATGCACGAACACAAGAATCAAATAAAAAGTTTGCTGATGGCATAAAATCTGATACGCAGGTGACAC
The DNA here is from genome assembly GCA_964534895.1 of uncultured Micavibrio sp. Lineage (GTDB taxonomy): Bacteria > Patescibacteriota > Minisyncoccia > Moranbacterales. The sequence goes on along the minus strand of CAZHQB010000013.1, from coordinate 20,293 downwards.
AAGAATCAATAAAATCTCAAACAGCACAAAAATTATTACAACAAAAAGATATTATATCAAATACAAAAAAGAAAACTCGAAAAATTACATATGCATCACCAAAAAATATGTTGCATAAACCATCTGCAGAGCCGACAATGCAGGCAATTGATATTACATGGATGCAAGACGATGAGGAAACATATTCTGAAGAAATACAATTGCAAAGAAAAAAAATAAATATATGGTTTATTGTAATTAGTATATTGCTTATCATAATATTTGGAAGTGTTGTATGGTGGGGGGTTACTTGGTTTTTGAAGCAAAATAATAATAAAAATGTTTCTGTGCAGACCCTTATTAAAAAAAATAATGATGTAAAGAAAAATAAAACTAAAGAAATTGTTTTGGATAATAATGAAAGCACTGATAAGAATAAAAAAGAAGATGAAAGTATAGCAACAGAGGGTGGTAAAGATATTAGTGAGATTGAGAATGTGAATAAAAAAGAGGATAATAATGGAAATGAACAACAAAATGAAGTAGCTACAGAAAAAATTACAGTGCAGATATTAAACGCAGGTGCAAAAGTTGGGACTGCTGGAGAAGTTACAAAAATTTTTGCTGAAAAAGGATATAAAACTAATACAGCACGGAATGCAAAAAATGACTATAAAGGTGTTGTTATTTATTATAGTGAAGACAATAAAAATAATCTAGATATTGTAGCAAAAAATGTAGCAAAAAAATATGGAACACAAAAATATGAAAAGTCTGATGAAGTTGCAAAAAAATACGAAGCTGATTTTGTTGTGGTACTAGGTTCATAATGAGATTATAATAAAAAATATAAATGAAAAAATTTACATCTAGAGCATATTATGCGATGTCATCTAGCTCAGTGTTATTGCATCTACAAACATCAATAAATGGTCTGAGTGATTTTGATGCATCTGGACGACTTAATTCTTTTGGAAAGAATGTATTACCAAAACCAAAAAAAATGTCACCGGTGTTTCTTTTTTTGAGACAATTTAATAATCCTCTTATATATATTGTAATAATTGCAGCAGTGGTGTCTTTTTTTATTGGGCATGTTATTGATGCAATATTTATTATGTTTGTTGTACTCCTTAATGCGGTTATGGGATTTATGCAAGAGAATAAAGCAGAACAATCTTTGAAAAAGTTACGTACTAGTGTGCAACAATACGTGCGGGTAATTCGTTCTGGGCAAAAAAAAGAAGTATTATCGGTAGATGTTTCTATTGGTGATATTGTTGATCTTATATCAGGAGATAGGATTGTAGCTGACGGGCGTTTGATTGAAGTAAATGATTTACGTGTTAGTGAGGCAGCATTAACTGGAGAGTGGGATGATGTGAAAAAAAATATAGATATCATAAATGATGATAAGATTATTTCTGATCAATGTAATATGGTATTTGCGGGCACTAGTGTGACAAGTGGTCACGGATTGTATGTAGTAACGGCTACTGGAGCTGATACGGAAATTGGTAAAATATCACATTTTGTAAGAAGTGAAAAAGAGCCGAAAACTCCTCTGCAAGAAAAATTTGTGGGTTTTTCAAAAATTATAGGTCTGGTAGTTTTTGTTGCAATACTTGCGTTTGCTGTACTTGGAATTTTACGTGGTGAGTCAATAAAAGATATTTTTGTAACTGCAACAGCCCTTACGGTAAGTGCTATTCCAGAGGGGCTATTGCCAGCAATAACAATAGTACTTATTTTTGGTATGCGTAGACTTGTTAAAAGTCGTGCACTTGTGCGTAAATTAAATGCAAGCGAAACAATGGGAGCAATAACAACAATATGTTCTGATAAGACAGGGACTCTTACACAAGGTGAGATGCATGTCAGTCATATTCTTACGGGCTCAAATGAATTGTTTAATTTTGATGGTTGTATTAATGAGATATGTTCAATTGATAATGATTTTATGGGTCATGGTAAAGCATTGGAAATCGCTTCTATTGTAAATGATGCATATATAGAAAATATAAATGACGAATTATCAAAAATAATTATTCATGGCAGACCAACAGATAAGGCATTATTGACTGCAGGTGTTCAATTTGGTATTGACGCTACAAAATTTGGTAAAAAGTATAAACTTATTGATCAAGAATTATTTAAGTCCCAGAATAAATATGCGATACGTGTATATCAAATAGGTAATGACAAGGTTCGTATTATGATGTTGGGTGCACCAGAACAAGTTCTTGATAGAGTAACTCATGTTGATGTAAATAATATAAAAATGCCAATTAATTCTCGTGAAGGTGATAAATTAAAAGAAACATTTGAAAAATTGACAACAAGAGGTTTGCGTGTGTTAGCATGCAGTGAGCGTATTTTAACGCAAGAAACTTTTGATAGACTTAGCAAAGAAGAACGATATGATGATATGTCACTTGTAGGATATGTAGCGCTTAAGGATCCTTTGAGAGCAGATGTGGAAGCATCTCTTAAAAAAGCAGAAAATGCAGGGATTCGTTTGATCATTATAACGGGAGATCATGCTGCGACAGCCAGTTCTATTATGTCTGAATTAGGCCATAATATTGCAAAACATAATATTACTAAGGGCGTAGATCTAGATGGTTTAAGTGATGTTGAGATGCAAGAAAAGGTAAAATATACAGAGATTTTTGCACGTGTAATACCAGAACATAAAATTCGTATAGTGCGAGCGTTACAAGCAAATGGCGAAGTTGTTGCTATGGTGGGTGATGGTATTAATGATGCTCCAGCTCTAAAAGCATCAAATGTTGGAATTAGTGTTGGAAATGGAACTGATATCGCAAAGGAAGTATCGGATATAGTTTTATTAGATAACAGTTTTAGTACAATTATAAAAGCAATTGAGCAAGGTCGTGTTATCTACGAAAATATTAGAAGAATTTTGATCTATCTCGTAGCTGATGATTTTTCGGAATTGTTTTTATTTTTTGTTGCAATGATGTTTGGATGGCCATTGCCACTTCTACCTCTGCAAATATTATGGATTAATTTAGTAGAGGATAGTTTTCCAAATATTGCACTTACAACAGAATACGATAGTCAAGGACTCATGAATGAGCCACCAAGAAATCCAAAAGATTCAATTATTAATAGAAAATATAAAAGTTTTATTATTATTGTATTTTTAGTTTCGGGGATTGCAGCGACAGTTTTATTCTGGGCAGTGCAAAATATTACAGGAGATATTGATACTGCACGGACAGCAACATTTATCCTTATTGCGTTTGATTCTTTGATGTTTGCCTATAGCATAAGAAGTTTTCGACGGTATGTATTTCGTCGAGATATTTTTAGTAATAAATTTATTAATATTTCTGTTTTAGTATCAGTATGTTTGCTTATTGTTGCGATATATGTACCAATACTTTCAACATTTTTGGGAACTGTTCCTCTTAACATGTCAATTATTATTGTAATAATAGGTATTACTTTTATTGAAATGACAATTTTTGAGGTAAGTAAGGGTGTATTATTTATGCGTCGTAAGGTGCTATAAATATTTGGTTATTTTATGATTATATGTTTAAATGTTTATATAAGATTTATGTTTAGTATTGTATTTGAATATAAGATCTTTGCGTTGGAATTAATATAATTAAATAAATATAGTATGATTATAAAAAACTTTAATGTATATTTTTTCTTTACACTACTCATTGGTGTGAGTGCTTTGGGATTTATGCTAATTAAACCATTCGTTGGTGCAATTTTTATAGCAGCATTGATTGCTGTTATTTTTTCACGTCCGTATAACTTTTTGTTAAAGAAAATTCATAGTGCACCAGTTACATCAGCAATTATGTTGGTTATTGTAATGATTACACTTTTTATACCGATTTTATTTATAGGAGGACTCGTATTTAATGAAATGTCAAATATTGTGATTGAGAGTTCTGTAGATAGTTCTAATATACAACTTTTTATACAAAAATTTACAGATATGTTTATTCAAGGACCTCTGGCGAATAGCTTATTGAATAGTATAAAGACTTATATACATGGTCCAGAGTTTTCAAATGCCATAAAAGATATTGCAAATACGTCCGTTGTATTCATACAAACAATTTATAAAAGTATTGTTAATAGTTCAATTTCAATTTTTGTGATGTTTTTTTCTTTATTCTATTTTTTTATAGATGGCAAAAAATTTGTGAAGTACGTCATGTATCTTAGTCCAATGAAAGATATTCATGAGCAAAAGTTAATTAATGAATTTATATCAATGACACGTGCGACACTTAAAGGTACTGTGGTGATAGGAAGTATACAAGGAATTATTGGGGGCATTGCTTTTGGCGTTGCTGGTGTAGCATCGCCTGTATTGTGGATGATTATTATGATAGTTTTGGGTATAATTCCAGCAATTGGCGCTGGTCTTATAATCTTTCCTGCGGCAGTAGTAATGTTAATTCTAGGAAATGTGTGGCAGGGTATATTTTTATTTGTAACTGGTTTTTTTGTTTCGACTATTGATAATTTTTTAAGACCGAAGTTAGTAGGGAGAGATACACAGATGCATTCTTTGGTTGTGTTTTTCGCGACAATTGGTGGTTTAAAATTATTTGGATTAATGGGTTTTATATTTGGTCCTATCATAGCAGCACTTATGATAGCAATGTGGAAAATTTATGCATGGGAGTTTAAAGAGCAATTACAAAAATTTAATGCATGAATATTATAAAAAATAATGCTTGATTTTTATCAACACATTCCAGAGCATATTAACCCAATTGTATTTTCAATTGGTGATTTTGCGATACATTGGTATTCGATTATGTGGGTTACTGCCTTTGGGGTAATTTACCTATTATTGTTGTGGCGTACAAAAAAAAATGAAGGAAATTACAGTATAGAATTTTTACAAAATTTAATTACAAATAGTTTGATAGGTGCTTTAGTTGGAGGACGGTTGGGATATGTCATTTTTTATAACCTGCTTTATTATATAAAGAATCCAATACAAGTTATTTCTCCGTATGATTTTGATAGTGATAGATGGATAGGAATCTACGGCATGAGCTATCATGGTGGAGTTATCGGTGTGGTAATAGCACTAATTTGGACAGCCAAAAAAAATAAACAGGATGTGTTAAAGTTATTTGATTTTATTGTTCCGGTTATACCTCTTGGTTATATGTTTGGACGTTTTGGTAATTTTTTTAATACGGAATTAGTGGGTAGAATTACTGATTCGTCATTGGGCATGTATTTCAATGATGAAATTGTATTAAGACATCCGTCACAATTGTATGAAGCGTTTTGCGAAGGGGTGTTATTATTTATTATATTGTGGAGCCTACGTAATCGTAAGTTTGAAAAAGGTATATTAGGAGCATTATATTTGATGGGCTATGCAATAGTACGGTTTATTATAGAATTTTTTCGTGAACCGGATGAACAGTTAGGTTTTGTTTTTGGTACATTTACTATGGGACAAATATTATCATTTATCATGTTTATAATTGGTATAGGATTGTTTATTAAAATAAAAAATAGGCGTTTATAAATAGATATGTTATAATAGACTTTGTATGAACAACGATATTATTGCATTTATACAAAAAACGGGTGAATAAAATAAAGGAAAATATTGGTGACAGTGTAATATTAAGTAAACAAAATAAACACAAACAACAATTGTGTATATTACATGAATCAGTAGAAAATAATTATAATAAAAATATTCAGACTTTACTTCTTGGAGGAAGACGTACAGATTTTTTTGTTACAGAAGATTCTCGTAAATATATTTCGAGGGAACAACAATATAAAAAAGAAACAAAATATGATTATGTAGATCCTAGAGGATATTTTGATAGTTTGCACATTAAATATGTTAGATCATATTCTGCAAGAGAATTACAACAAAAACGTATTGTGGCAGAATTTCGTAATGCACGTGATATAGCGATTTCTTTTAAAACAGCACTTGAATTAGATTTATCTCCGATTCGCATGTGGAGAGTCTCGCTTGCTGGAGCAGTGCTTTTTGGTATGATTTCTATGAGTATGATTTATAAAAATCTTGGGCAAAATGCAATGGCAATAGGTGGTGAAGTTGGATTATCGGGGAACAATAATGCAGTAGAATTAGTTGAGAATAAAGTATTACAGGCAGATAGTGTTAAGAAAGAAATACAAAAGAAAGTTAAAGAAGTAAAGCAAGAAAAAACAGATATAGAAAATATAGATAATATAAAAAGCTCTGAGCGAAAACAACAAAATAAAATCAAGGAAGTAAAAGTCGATAGTGTGCAAAAAAATATATCTACTAAAGAAAAGTCAAATGATGATAATATAGATGAAAAAGTAAAGAAGATACAATCTATAGGAAAAAAAGTCAAACAATCAGTCGATAGTGCACAAAGAAAACATGACAATAAAACTGATGCCAAAAAAGGGAAATACTCTTTGGAACGTAATGCAACTAAAATGGTTGATGGATATCCAATAGAAAAAATGTTGCCATATATTTTAAAACAAGATCCAGAAGTAGCAAAATATTTGATTGCAATAGCAAAACAGGAAAGTCAGTGGGGTAAACGAGTCCCAGTTCTTAATGGGCAAGATTGTTATAATTATTGGGGGTTTAGAGCGAAAAGAAAACTTATGGGTTCGGGTGGTCATACTTGTTTTAATTCTCGTAAAGATGCTGTAGAGACTGTTGGGAAACGTATTCATGAACTTATATATAAATATGATCGAAAAACTGCAAATAGATTAATTGTGTGGAAATGTGGTAATACTTGTAAAGGTCATTCGCAAGCCGGGGTTGATCGTTGGATTAATACGGTTGGTTCTTATTATAATCAGCTATCACAGTAGAATTGTAGTAAAAAGATAGTTTAAAAACCCCTAAAGTAAGGGGTTTTTTAGACTATTGACAAATTTTTTCAAAAGAGTATACTCATATCTATGTTTGCAAATTTTGCACATCACCTTATTTTAATTTTTAAAATGAGACTAGGGGTTTTATTCGTAAAACATATTATATGAGTATTAATGACGATCCATCACCGATTAAGCGTCTGTATGTAGAGACGCTAAAGATGATTCAATCATCACTACATAGAGTTAGTTCCTTTCCAGCGCATGGTATATACTTTATTCTTATAGGATTAGTGTTTATTGTTGTGAGTAGTTTTTATTTTACAAATTTAGTTTCTTCACAAACGGAGAAAAAAATTGTTTCGGAGAGTTTGCAAAGATACAATGCATGTATTTTTGGTAAAAATCTTGTTAATCAAGATGTCAAAACAGACTCCATTATTGCAGATATTGATGATGAGTGTTCAAAACTTAGTTTTGAGGGTAAAATTATGAAATCACAACAAAATGTCAGAGCGCAAGAAATTGCAAAAATTCTTGAAGGTACTCCAATGCAAGAAATGGCTAGTGATATTGCAACAAAAGATAAAACTGTTGCTGCGCTTATTGTGGGAATTGCTAATATTGAAAGTCAATTAGGGAGACACGCTCCATGGAAAGCTGGTATTGATTGTTATAATTATTGGGGCTATAAAACTAGTGGATCACGTGGTCAAGCTTTGGGACATGCTTGTTTTGGATCACGTAAGGAGGCAGTGGATACAATTGCAAAACGACTTGAGCATTTCGTTTATGACAAAGGAAAAACAACTCCAGCACAAATGGTCTACCCTTGGAAATGTGGAGGTAGTTGTGCACAACATTCACCAGAAAGTGTGTCTAGATGGATTGGTGTAGTAAATATTTATTACAATCAAATCATCGCAATTGAAAATAGTGAGAACATAAACATACAAAAATCAAAATTTTTATCAAAGAAATGAGAAAAAGACGTCTGAAATATGACGTCTTTTTAGTTAATATAATGAACATAATCTAATGTCATATTATTAATTATTTAACAATTTGTTAAGATAGTTGATTAAATAATTTAGTTTCACAGGTTTTTATAATATTATAGTATACTTAAGATATATGAAAAATGTTAAACAAAAAAAATTTCTTTGGGGTATTGTAAGTATTGGACAACAGACCGAAGGAGGTGATATTAATAGCAATTGGCATAAATGGGCTTCTCGTGATTTAGTTCCTAGGATTGGTAGCGCAAATAATTATTGGAATCAGTATGAGGAATTTCATAAACTCGCACAAAATATTGGTTGCAATAGTTTTCGATTAAGCATTGAATGGTCAAGAATTGAGCCAAAACAAGGTGTTTTTGATATTGACGCAGTTGAACATTACAAAAAAATAATAAACGATATACATGCGAATAATATGGATGCTGTTGTTGGATTGTGGCATTGGAGTGTACCGAGTTGGTTTGAAGAAAAATATGGGATGCATAGTAAAAAGTGTGTAGAATTATTTATGCGGTTTGTGGATTATATTTGTGATGAGCTTGGAGAAATCATCGATGTTATAGTAATACTAAATGAACCATCTGTGTATATAACTACAAGTTATATTAGTGGGACACGGCCTCCATTTTTGCAAAGTTTTATAAAATCGATATTGGTTAAGCGTAATTTAATAAAAATGCACAAACTTACGTATAATATATGGAAACAAAAATATCAACGAACATCAGTAGGTTCAACTTTTTTATATAATGATGAGCGAGCTGCTCAAGATACAATACTGCAAAATATTTATTTAAGAATAAAACGTTTTATACATAATGGATTTATAATACATAAATTGTTAAAGTATAGTGATTATATAGGCATTAATTATTATACCAGTGATAGTTTTTTCTTTGGACGTAGTGGGGGTAGATGGGGTGTACACGGTATAAATGATTGGCATTCTTCAGATGTATGGCATACATTTGCAAAAGGATTATATCGAATACTTATAAATTTAAAAAAGTATGATAAACCAATTATCATAATGGAAAATGGTAAACCGACTAATAGTGGTGTGAATGATTATGATAGGCAAAAATTATTAAAAGATACAATTAAATATATGCAAAAAGCGATGAAAATGGGGGTAGATGTGCGAGGATATTTTCATTATAGTTTAGTAGACAGTTATGAATGGGACAGCGGATACAATTTTAGATTTGGACTTGTTGAATTTGATAGAAAAACAAATCAAATACTAAAAAGGAAAAGTTATAATGTGTATAAATATATTATAAAAAAATATAATGTGAGCTAGACTCAATAATTAATTGCAATACTTGAAATTAATGCAGAAACTAGTTTGTGATCAATTTCACATGTTTGAAAAAATGTGGCGGACATGGTAAACATTACGTACCGAGGTGCAACTTCGTTCCTGCATGATAAAGCCGAGTGTCATTCTCTGTGTTTTATAGGAATGGTGAAGCTGATATTTATAAAGGCATTGCGTTTAATTGTTGAATGTAGATGATATAAATTTGATTTTTAAAAATATTATGTTATAGTCGTAGTAGTTTGAGTATAGTTGGATCGTTTAAAAATTGAATCGAAGGGGGTTGCATATGTTAACTATTGATATTCATGGATTAGGAAGAGAGTGTGCAGAAAAAATGCGTATAGATATTTTTAACAAAGTTGCAAGTATCGATACGACAGATTGGAAGTCTGTTGTTATTGAGATTTGTGATTGTAATATTAAAAATTTGCATGGTGTGGTCGTGCCTCAATTACGTGTGTTTATGCGTAGTTTTGTAACAGACAGCAACAAAAGATTACTAATCCAGAAGTTACAAGAATTGGATATAGCAATAATGATAATTGATGTATATTATGTGAGACAATAGTACATTTCAAAGAGCTTGTTTTAATAAATCAAGCTCTTTAAAATTTTATGTAGTATAATAAAATTATGAGATTAAAAATAATTACAATTGGAAAACCAAAATTATTATTTGCAAGAGATGGATTTGAAGAATATATAAAAAGATTAAGTGCGTTTCATAAGATTGACGTAGTGCATTTAAAAGATAATGCAAGTGATGAAAAAATATTATCTGAAATTGACGAAGATTTTTTAGTAGTATTGGATGAGAATGGAGGGGAATTTACCAGTAGAGAATTGGCACAATTTTTAAATGCTAAAGCCTTAGGTGGTGTGAGTAAAATAAGTTTTTTGATTGGTGGTCCAGATGGTCATGATAACCTTATTATAAAAAGAGCTAATTATTTATGGAGTTTTGGTAAATTGACATTTCCACATGATGTGGCTATGCTTATACTCGCAGAAGCATTATATAGAGCAAGCACAATTAATGTGGGACATCCTTATCATAGGGATTAAAATTTTTTAATTTTATCAATGATAACTATCACAAAAATTAAAAAAATTGTTATTTATAGTATTTTACTTGCACTAATTGTTGTAAGTGTTTCACGGTGGCGGGTAGTATCTGTGAGTGACGGGCATATTATAAATTCAAATGAAGTTATTAAAATCGAAAAATGTCAGAATATTCTGTTGTTGGGGGCAAAAATAAAATTTGATGGTAGTATGAGTCCAATCCTCAAAGAAAGAGCAATGGCGGTTGAAGAATTATATAAAAAGGGTAAGGTGTGCAAAATTATTGTTAGTGGATATAAAGAGGTAGGAGATGATTATGTGTATGACGAGGTAAGTCCTGTCGTGAAATATTTAATAGCACAGGGCATTCCAGAGGAAATGATTGTGAGTGATTTCCAAGGAATTGACACATTTACAAGTTTAAAAAATGTACGTGAAATATTTAAGTTAGTGAATATTGTTATAGTTACACAGAAATTTCATTTACCTCGAGCAGTGTATATTGGACGAGAACTCGGATTAAATACAATTGGATTTGAGGCATTTAAATTTCCATATCCGACAAAGAGTGGAATGTATAAAGACTTTTTAAGAGAGTGGCCAGCATCAGTTAAGGCTGTGTGGCAAGTTGAAATAATAAACTATGTCACTATATTACGTGGTATAGTAATGAATATGTATTTATGAGAAATAGAATTGAATTATATCAAAGAGCAAAAAAAGGAAATGAGAATGTTGTTGTAATAGAAGGTGTACACGCTTTTAAGCATGCTATGCGTTTTGGCGCTGAAATAATAGATGCTGTAACTTCTAATAAAAAAGAAGTAATGGATTTAATGAATAAGATTGCGACAGTGGATGATGTAGAAAATGTAGAAAAATATGCTACAGAAATTGATGAAAAATTATTTAAAAATATAACAACTGATTCATTGCGCACAGGAATTACAGCTCTTGCAAAAAAGCCTAACAAAAAAGATGTTAGTGAACAGGGGCTTATTGTTTTTTTAGAAAATCCACGTAATATCGATAACGTTGGGGCTGTTATACGTGTTTGTGCTGGTGCTGGTGTAGATGCTGTTTGTGTAAGTGGGGAAGTAAATCCATGGCATTTATATGCAATTCGTGCAGGAGCTGGATTGCATTTTGCACTTGATATAAAACATATTAGTAATATAAACGAAATTGTAAATGATCAAAATAAAATATATGTATGTGATGCAAATGGAGAAGAAATGACCAAAATAAAAATAGAGAGAAATTCAATTTTAGTTTTTGGGACTGAACGTAATGGGGTAAGTAAAAAATTAAAAAAGAAATCTGACAAGATTATATCAATTCCTATGCAAAAAGGTGTTTCAAGTTTAAATTTAGCTACAAGTGTATCTGCTGTTTTATATGGTGGGCGTTTTGAATAAATAAAAGGATAAGCTCAATATTTAATTACAATACTTGAAATTAATGTAAGAATTTGTTTGTGAGTGGTTTCATATGTTTTAAAAAATGTAACGGATGTAATAAACGTTACGGATCGAGGTACAACCTTGCTCCTGCATAATGTTGAATATAGGAAGGTATTAATTGACTATACTAGAAAGTAGCGTATTATAGAATTATGATAAATTTAGTAAAAACAAAAGAAGAGGTTGAAATTATGCGAGTTGGTTGCAAGATTTTAGCTGGTGTTATGAATAAACTTGAGAAAAAAGTTGATGTAGGAATTAGTGGATTAGAGGTTGATGAATTGGCAGAAAGATTGATTTGTGAAGCTGGTTGTGAGCCAGCTTTTAAAGGATATGGAGCAGATGACGGTAATCCTTTCCCGGCAACGATTTGTTTTTCTGTAAATGAAGGTATAGTACATGGCATACCATCAGAGTATAAAATAAAAGATGGAGATGTTATAAAAATAGATATTGGGCTTATTTATAAAGGGTATTATGCGGATATGGCGAGATCTGTTTTAGTTGGAAACACATCAAAAGAAGCAAAAAATTTAGTAGAAACAACTAAAAAGTCTTTTTATAAAGGACTGGCTACTATTAAAAATGGGTCAACATTATTTGATTTTGCTAGTGCTGTGCAGGGGTATGTAGAAAGAAGAGGATATTTTATGGTAAAAAATTTAGTGGGGCATGGCATTGGTAGAAATTTACATGAAGCACCTCAAATTCCAAATTATGTAAGTAAAAAAATAAATAATTTTACATTTTGTACGGGTATGACTGTAGCGCTCGAGCCAATGGTTAATATTGGCACATCAGAAAATAAGGTAGCCCCCGATGGGTGGACATTTATAACTAGTGATGGGAGTCTTAGTGCTCATTGGGAAAATACGATTCTTGTAACAGAGAAGGGAACTGAGATTTTAACAAAGGTATAATTATGTTACTTGGTATAGATTGGGGTGAAAAAAAAATTGGTCTTGCAATAGCAGATGAAGAAATAACAATTGCATCTGCTTTTGAGATTTTAGAAAATAATAAAGATATTTTTGTAAATTTACATAAAATTGTAAAAGAAAATGATATAAACAAAATAGTTATTGGTAAAAGTGCACATGTATCCCAATCTGATAATACAAAATTAATTGAACAATTTGGTGAACGTTGTAGAGATTATATAAATATTGAGGTTGTGTTTGTGCCAGAAATGTTTTCGACTCATGAAGCACATATGAATTTAAAAAGTGTAGGAAAGAAAAAAATAGATAGTATTGATGATGCAGAATCGGCTAGAATTATACTGCAAACATTTCTTGATAAATAGTGCTAAAAAGTAATATTTGTAGTATAATATTCTTGTATCGCAATTATGAAGTTTAATATTTGAAATTTATAAAAGTATTATGGATAAAATTCAATTATCTATTATTATTCCAGCATATAAAGAGGGTGAACGTATAGGCAGAAATTTATTGGAAATTAAGAAATATGTAGAAGATAAAAAAATATCATATGAAATTCTTATAGTCATTGATGGATCACCAGATAATACAGCTGAAATAGCCAAGGGTTTTGGTGAACAGATTGAAAATTTACGTGTTATTGATAATAAACAGAATCATGGAAAAGGTTATGTTGTGAGACAGGGTCTACTTGAAGCAAAAGGTGAATATAGAGTTTTTTTAGATGCTGATGGATCAACGTCAATTACACATATGGATAGAGCATTTGAATTATTAAATAATGGTGCAGACGTGGTGGTAGGTTCGCGTGATATCGAAGGAGCTTATATTCAGATACACCAACCAAAACATAGGGAAATTATGGGAGATATGGGTAATTGGCTCATTAGAGTTGTTTTGGGTTTATGGAAATATCCAGACACACAATGTGGTTTTAAAGTCCTAACTGCTTCGGCTGCAGAACAAATTGCCTCGCGGATGGTTGTTGATAGATTTGGATTTGATTTTGAACTCATTGTTTTAGCAAAGAAATTAGGGTTTAATGTTGTGCAATTACCAGTAAGATGGCTTAATGAAGAGGGTTCAACAGTGGGGCTTACCGGTCCAAATGGATTTATACAAGTTCTTATAGATTTGTTCAAAACTAGAATGCGATTGTGGAGTGGAAAATATAATCTGAAGAACAAGTAGTTTGTTAGCAAGATATATCACAAATAAAAAAATAAAACAAAAAAATGATTAATGTTATAAAAGAAAAAAGACAAGAATTATCGAATGAAATGGAATTACGTCATGATATTTTGTGTGATGAATGGGTAATAATTGCTGATAAGCGAAATAAAAGACCGGATGATTTTGTGGCAAAAATTATAAAACAGGATTATGATTTAGAATCAGACGTTTTTGCTGATCCAGAAAAAACTGGACAAGAAGAGGATGTTTTGATTTACAAAAATGAGAATGATGAATGGACGACACGAGTATTTCCAAACAAATTTCCTGCGGTAGAAGTTACTCAAAAAAGAAAAGATATTTCAGAAGGTCCATATAGCGCCATGACGGCAGTTGGACATCATGAAATTGTCGTAACACGTGATGGACGTAGGACTTTTGCATTATTAGAGCAAAGTGAATTGGCAGAAGTTATTGATGCGTATCGTGAGCGATATATTGAGCTTATGAGTGATAAGGACGTAAATAGTATTTCTATTTTTCATAATCATGGCAAAAAAGCAGGAGCATCTATTATGCATCCTCATTCACAAATTATTACATTACCTGTTATAGTTCCTACTGTTACAAAAGAAATTAATACTTGTCGAGATTATACAAAAAAGACAAAAGAACATCTTTTTGAAATAATGGCTGAACATGAACTTGAAAAAGGAAAGCGTATCGTGTATACAAATGATAAATTCATAGTATATTGTCCTTTTGCCTCATCTCGTGCTTTTGAAATGCGTTTATTGCCAAGAGAGCCACAACCATATTTTGAGCGCTTAACACCAAATGATGAAATGTTTATTGCAGATGCGCTTTCTTATGCACTTAAGGCATTGTATAATACGTTGGATAATCCAGATTTTAATTATTATATTCATACAGCACCTTGTGATGGTCAAGCGTATGATGAATATAGTTATCACATTGATATTTTTCCACGGACTCATGTTTATGCGGGGTTTGAATTTGCGACAGATATTGAGATAGTTCCTATTGCACCAGAAAAAGCTGCAAAAGCATTAAGAGAATCAATAGATATATCTCCAGCAATTTAAGTTTAATAGTTTTTGGTTTATTATGAGAGAAAAAATTATAGAGGTGCTGTCTGCATTTCCCGATGGCGTTGCAACGGTTTTAATTGCAATGATACCAATTACAGAATTGAGAGCATCTATTCCTATAGCAATTACACAATTTGGATTAAATCCAATAACTGCGATGATATATTCTGTGATTGGTAATGTTATTGCTGGTGCCGTTGTTCTTTTATTTGTGGAAAATATTCTATATTTATTTTTAGCTAGGTTTAGTGTATTAGAAAAAATATGGCAAAAGTATATAGATAGAATCCACAGAAACAACAAAGACAAATTTGAAAAATGGGGTGCAATAGCACTGATTACTTTTGTAGCAATACCATTACCAATGACAGGTATATTTACAGGTGCAGTGGCAGCATCAATTTTCCAGATAAAGTTTAAGCAGGCCTTTCCGCTTTTGGTCGTAGGTTCAATTATTTCAGGGATAATTGTAACGTTAATTACAGTAGGAGTAACAAATATAATTTAATTAATTTTATACTTTTATGCAAAAATTGATTGTCGGAAATCTGAAGATGAATATGGAAAGTATATCGCAAAGAAACTCATATTGTGAAGAATTTGTGAAGGAGTTCAAGCAAATAAAAACTAATAATCACATCGTTGTTTGTCCTCCAACTATATATTTAGAATATTTTTATAAATTATTAGATAAAGTAAATGTAAATATTGGAGCGCAAGATTGCTTTTGGGAATTATATGGAAGTTATACAGGAAACACATCTCCAAAGACTATTAAATCAATTGGAGCAGAGTTTGTAATTTTAGGTCATAGTGAGAGACGTTTATATAATCATGAAACAGATGATGAAATAGCAAAAAAAGTCTTAACATCACTTCGCGTAGGTCTTATGCCCATTGTTTGTGTGGGATTTATGGAAGGTGATGATGAGACCAATAATGTAAAGAGGCAAGTCGAGATAATTACAAAAAATTTTTCTGAGGAGGAAATAGAAAATATAGTATTTGCATATGAACCGGTGTATGCAATTGGTAGTGGCAAGACACCATCTAGTGATGAAATACACACGATGATTATGTATATTCGTTCAATTATTGCTGTATCACACAGCAAAGAATGTGCTGAAAATGTAGGAATATTATATGGTGGTAGTGTTGTATCTGAAAATGTAATAGAGCTTTGTACAAAGGCGTATGCTGATGGCGTATTGGTGGGAGGGGCAAGTCTGTCACCAAGGAAATTTGCTCAAATCGTCAGAATACTCAATTAATAGTTAAAAATTAATTTATTAATATATTAAATAAAAATATATGAAGAAAACAAAAATAGCCATAAATGGATTTGGTCGCATAGGTCGAGCTGCTTTTCGTATTATCTCTGATAGAGATGATTGTGAAGTTGTAGCCATAAATGATTTAACTGATAACAAAACACTCGCACATCTATTACAATATGATAGTGTATTTAGAAAATATGATAAGGATGTAAGTTTTGATGATGAAAATATAATAGTAGACAATAAAAAATATTTTGCTATTGCTGAACCAGAGCCAATAAAATTACCATGGAGTGAAAAAAATGTTGATGTAGTACTTGAATGTACAGGATTTTTTGTCAAAGATGGTAAAGCTTATAGACATATTGATGCTGGAGCAAAAAAAGTAGTACTTAGTGCTCCTGCAAAAGGTGAAGGTGAAGTCGATACATATGTTGTAGGAGTAAGTGAGCCAACTGATGAAGCAACACAAGTTATTTCAAATGCATCTTGCACTACAAATTGTATAGCACCAGTCATGAAAGTTATGGATGAAGTTTTTGGAGTAGAAAAATCTCTTATGACTACAATTCATTCATATACTTCAACACAAAAATTACAAGACGGTCCAGCAAAAGATTTGCGTAAGGCTAGAGCTGCAGCACAAAATATCATTCCAACAACAACTGGTGCTGCAATTGCAGCAACGAAAGTTTTGCCACAATTAGAAGGTAAATTTGACGGTATGGCAATGAGGGTGCCTACAATTGATGCATCGATTTCAGATATTACAATTGTTACAAAAAAAGAAGTGACAGAAGAGGAAGTAAAAAAGGCATTCATAGAAGCATCATCTGGAGAATTGAATGGTGTGCTTGGTGTAACGGATGAAATGCTGGTTTCAAGTGATTTTATAGGAAATAATCACTCTACAATTGTAGACCTACCACTTATAAAAGTAGTTGGAGGAAATTTAGTAAAAGTTGTGGCATGGTATGATAATGAATGGGGCTATGCCAACAGATTGGTAGATATGGCTGTGCGATGTGGCAATTTGATTTAATTAAAGAAAAATTAGTCAAAAAACAAACACTGTTGTGTTTGTTTTTTTTTACAAAAAGTATGTTATAATAAAATTAACATAAAAATTAAAATAAAGAGCATGAAAAAAATATTTTTTCTGATGATTGGTATAATATTTTTTGGTATAAATATTATAGTAGTAGGCGCTGTAGATTTTAAGGAATTAACGCCATCTCAACAAGAAGAAGTGCTATCTAGTGATGATTGGTCAGATAAACAAAATAAGAATGGTAAAAATTGCTTTGATTATTATAATTTTCAAAGTGTACAACCGTCGCTTGGAGTTGAAAAGAACTTATATAGTGCAGGAGAAAAGGTTCATATTTTTGGGGAATTAGTTAATGAAAGTAATCAACCAGTGGTAAATGGATTGCTTTTTGTTCGTGTGGCAAAAAAAAATGGAAATTACATAGAAGATGGTAATTTTATCATAGATGAATTTATTGCGATTAAAGATATAAATTTATTAGCAAATGAAACAAAAAATATTTCATTTGATTGGACAATACCAAATTCAGTGTCTGTTGGAGATTATGTCTTCTCATTTTTCTTTTCTGTTGGGAATAAATTTAATTTAGCTGGCTTACCATTTTCTAATGAAGTTATTGGTAGTGAGCTAATTATTTCTATTATTACGGAACAAACATCTTTTATTTCGTTTGACAGATCAAATACAAAAGTAAATAAACAAAAGTATCATCACATTGGTAATTGGCCATTTGTTGAAAAAGATGAAGAGATACTCATAGAACAACCAATACTAAATACGTTTACTTCAGAGAAGAATGTAAAAATTGTTTATGAATTATATTATTGGGATAGTTTAAATCAAAGTGATTTGATTAATAGGAAAGAGCAACAGATAACTCTAAAACCAGATAGTAATAGTATTTTAAGATATGCTATACCTAAAGTGAATAAATCTGTATATTATTTAAAAATTATTGCTGATTCAAATGGACAAAAGTCAATAGTAAATATTCGTATAGTTAGTGATAATAATAATCCAAGACTTAATTATCCAGCGATAACTAAATTCCCATTAGAAAAAGGAAACGAGGTTACATTGTTTACTTGTTTTCATAATACATCAAATAATATTTCTTTTAATAATAAGGTACAAGTAATACTAAAAGATAAAAATGATGAAGAGATATCTTCCGTGTTGTATAATGGCGATATTTTACCTAATATGATGGCTGAATCTAAAAAATTTATATCTCAAAAAAAATATAATTATTTAAAATTAGAAGCAAAAATATTTAATAAAGATGGTAAAGTGATTGATTCTTATGCAGTTGAATATGATTGTAAAAAATTTGACTCTTGTGATAATGCTATTGATAAACAAAGCGAATTGGATATTATAAATATTTTTAAGTATATATTAATTGTAATTTTTGGACTGATTTTTGTTGGAGTAATAATATTTTTAATTATAAAACACTATAATAAGTAATAAATATATAATATGTTTAATAAAAATAAGATCATTTTTTGTGTGATATTATTTATGA
The DNA here is from genome assembly GCA_964534895.1 of uncultured Micavibrio sp. Classification (GTDB taxonomy): domain Bacteria; phylum Patescibacteriota; class Minisyncoccia; order Moranbacterales. Next base: position 1,482 of record CAZHQB010000013.1, on the reverse strand, counting down.
TATCTTTAGGTTTGCTATTTTTTGTTGAAGATTCTGTTTATGCAATGACTAATCAAAAAAGTATAAATTCATCTAAAAAATTTCATGTTAGTACTGTTTATATTAGAGGCATAGATGATGCAGTCATTAAAAGAAGTTTTGTTAAAAATGGTTTAGTTACGCTTACACATTATACTGGCATTGTTTCTGGCAATAAGGAAATGTGTATTGGTGAAAGTGTGTCACTAGGTTATGATGCATCTGCAACGTTTGTGGGTAGCGGTAGCTCTTGGGATACTCCGTATGTGAAGTGGGTTTCTACAATTGATAAGAATAGAAAATCTGAAAAATATTCAAGCTCATATTGGTTAAAATTTTATGATACAGGAGGTGGTGGTAGATGGGGTAAAATTGCCTGGTCGGCTGTTAAACCCAAACTTTGGAGTGGTAGTGGAAATAAAGATGGAAAAGTATATTTTACATCGGATAATAATAATGTGGTGAGTTGTGTAGGTTCAATATGTACTGCAAAAAAGAATGGAACAGTTACTATTACAGCACATTTTCCAGTTGTTACTGTTCGTATGTGGACTTTTGCACATTTTTCTAAGCCTTATCCTAAAGGTAGTGATGATTGGATTTCAGAGCATTGGGATCATCCTATGGCTGTAAGTACTAGATTAGCACAGTCAGGTGATGAGCATTGGATGTTTTGTCCAGCTGTTAAATCCCCATCTAACAATAGTATAAATTACTGTACAAATAAATTAAGCTTGCCAGAAAAGACTGTTTCTTGGACGATTACTGTAGGTGGAGCTTCTAGGTGTGAATATTGTGGAGATGGGAAAAAAAGTGCCACAGAACAATGTGATTCTAGTTGGAGCGGAAACACATATCCAGTTAATGATTGTAATGCAGTATATAATCAGCAGTGTACGTATTGTGTAGCTTCTGGATTAATTGATGAATGTATATTAAAAAACAAAATTGGGCCGTATTGTGGAGATGGTATAAAAAATGGTCAAGAAGAATGTGACAAAGGTACAAATAATGGTGTTCCTTGTAGTGCAAATTATGAAAATGTTTGTGTATATTGTGATAATTCATGCAATAATGTTACTAAAAAAGGACCATATTGTGGAGATGGTATAAAAAATGGTCAAGAAGAATGTGATGGAAATGATGAAATTTCTAGTTCTGATACAAAATGTTCAAATAATTGTAAACTTATCTATCATGCTAATTGTGGTAGTTCAAATATGTCTGATTTTGATAATACCAAAATTAAGAACACGCCACCAACAAGTAATTTGTGTGATCCAGCTAATACTCATGAATCACCAAATGTAATATTTTCAGATTCTGGTGCGTTTGCGGGTTGGTGGACTTGGGACTGTATTCATAAGAATAAGGAAGCAGATCCAAGAACTGCATCCTGCAAAGCCCCATCTTGCCTAGCAAATCCAAACCTAATAAAAGCAAACACTCCAGTAATGCTAACAA
>CAZHQB010000012.1:0-24907 GCA_964534895.1 uncultured Micavibrio sp. | reverse complement strand
ACCAAACTATTCTTGCTTTAGAATATTGCCTTTGCAATTTTTCCAAAACATACACTGTTGGTATTGCTTCTTGTTTTTCGTATGAAATAATCACTTCTTTTGTATTTTTCAAAAGCAATTTTCCCATTTCATAACGAATTTTTGCTTCCATTAAACCAGGTTTATCTGGCCTATCTCCAGAAACTATCCAATGAACTTGTACAAATTCACCTGTAGATATAATCGCTTCCACAAGTTTTTTGTGTCCAAGGTGTGGTGGATTAGCTGCACTTCCGCCTACTGCTATTTTCATTTTTCCCTCCTTACGAGTTAAAATGTGCATATTTTCAAAGAACTTGCAGTTACTCATCGTGTAAAAATAGTGTCATAAATCTATCTCACCCTATGCGTAACTCCAAATTATTCAAAAAAATATTACTTGCACGAAACAAGTTTTACTGTTTCGTGCAAGTGTCTTTTGTACACTAACTATTGATAAAATTTTTTGAGAAAATTTATGTTATATCTTTTAATTATTATAACGAAATTTTCTCAAAAGTTCGGCAACCTTTTCCCAATTACCTTGACGTTTCATCCGCCGGACAACGGGATCAAGCCCATTGCGTCGCACTTCTTCATCAAGGGTCATTTCCTTTTTGTACAAAGGAACAAAACCCCCTTGCCAATCACCTACTCCCAACACCGCACCATTTTGACCTCTCACAATGTTCATCTCATTTCCTCCTGTTTGTATTTTATGTGTACATTTTATAAAAAGAACTACTTTTTTACTTAGTGTATTTATAACACTACTAACTAAAATATAGCACACCCATCAAATCGTGTCAAGTCAACACTAAGTCATACAAACTTATGAACTTCTTTTTTACTATTTTTTAATTTAAAATTAAAAAGACATCAAAATATTTTATATTTTGATGTCTTTTAACTTTATTTGTCTACAACATCTGCTGCTTTGCGCATCCATGTTGCGAATATATTTCTGGCTTCACTTGTGCTTTCCATAGTCTTATCGATAATATCATCAAAGACACTCGAAACACTATCTTTTACTTCATTAGCAGCATCCAAGAGGAATATTCCAAAATCATCTAAAGTTATGGTGGTATTTTGAACTTTTTTTTCAACACCGTCCATAATTTCTTTTATAAATTCTTGAGGAATATTTTGTTCGGCCATCTCTTGTTCGGCAGCCTTTTTCATTGTAGATGCACTATAGGCCTGTCCTGCCTTAAAAATAGTAGCCATCTTTGCTAATACAACCAACATCAAAAAAACAATACGAACCATTTTTAAGCTCCTTTTTTAAATTTATAAATAAACCCTAGTCACACATGACATGTATGACTAGGGCAACTAAACAAATGTGAAATTTTATTCACTATCTGTTTTCTTAAACACTTTATCCCATTTTACAGACCGAGATGGGTCAATGGTCTGCCAGACAGGATGAGTGCCAGGTGTGTCTTGGATTTCATAAATCTTTTCCTTGACACAACTTTGCAACTCCGCCAAAGCATTGACCATTTTATCCGTACGATAAGTCCGTGTAAATAAAATTGAATCAACGCCTAAAGCTTTTATTGCTTGACCAGTTTTTCCCATGTTATCATAGCTGATGTTGGCAACATCATAAACGTCTGCCAATTTATCGACTATTGAGCTTGGGACAGTCAAGAGTTTATATTTGCCCTGTGGCAAATCTTCAAGCCACTTTACTGGCGCGCCTGCGACAGAAAGCACAACATTCACTGCACCAGAATCAAGAAGCTTCATTGCTTCTGCCCTGTTTTTTGTTGGCACTATTTCAAACCCAACATCAGCCATGAGCTTAACAACTTTAGCTGATGTCACAGAACCACCCCATGCGGCCAACTTCTTGCCACTAAGCTGACTTACATCCGCAAGAGGGTTTGCTCCTGAAACAGTTTTTTGGGAGGATAAAAATCCAAATTTTTTGACTATAACTGTATGCTTTGCAACAACAGGAACCACGAAATGTAATTGTTCCTGATGCAGAGGAATTAAAGCCACCAGCCGTTTCATGGCATCATTGCGCATCTTTTCCAGTTGTGCAACGTCATTTTGAATAATCCCAGCCATTATCTTGTTGTTAAGAAGATTGCGTTTGTTTTTTTCGCTCCCTCCAATCGATTTACCATCGGGTCCAAGATAATGAACTACATTGATAGTATCTGAATTGCAGAACTCACCCATCTCTGTGACAACGGGGTAATAAGTTCCACCTTCTCCGCCACTGCCAATGACCAGTTCTACTGGTTGTGCTTGTGCAGAACTAACTGCAATTGCAATTATAGCTACAGCCAACAACATTACAATTTTTTTCATCTTACTCTCCTCATTTAAGTTTGAGATTTTTAAACATTTCTTGCTCCTCTTCCTGTGGAGGAACAGTTTGATTGACTGGTACTTCCTGAACAATATTATCAATATCTTCATGTTGTTCAGTATTATTGCTTACATATACTGTGCCAAACACAAGTATCATAGCAATAACTAATCCTACTACAGCATAAAGAATTTTCTTCATTTCACAATAGCCTCCTTGTGGTAGTTGATTGTATCTGTCATAACAATTGGTTCAATGTCAATCACACCGTCCAAACGCGTATCATCATTAACCTGCGAAACTACAGAGTCATTCTGCAGAAGTTGATTGACTCCTGCCATCGCATCATTAAATGTAACGCGGACTGATTCAATTGCCTCATCATGAAGAAATTGTCTCATGGGGTCAGAATTACCATCAGCTTGACGCAATGCTTGAGCAAGTTTTCCAGTAGCAAGCGCAATTTCATACTGTGCACTCTGTCTACGGATGTAACCCTCAAACTCCGTTAATTGGTTAGAAGCAATATTTAACTTATTTTCCAATTTATCAACAAGTGCAGATAATCCTGCAAGCATTTGCACAAGACTTTTTTCTGGTTCGCCATATTGCTTTTCAAATTCCTTAACTCGTTGATTTAGAGTCAGCCTCATACTCTGCAATGACACAAGTCGTTTTTTTGCCTCTTCAAAACTTTCCTTTCTACCCAACAGCTCATTTTGGAGTGTTTCAATTGGATTAGCACGCGCCTCAGCTTTTAAAAGCTTCAACACAATGTTTTTCCATTTAACTACAAACCACGGCCTTATAAGCCACGTTGCCCACAACACCGCAATGCACACTCCCAATTTCATCATGCTAACAGCTCCACTGGCGGCTACTGCTAATACAGGTGCCACGACAGCAAAACTAACAATTGTTAAACCGCCGTAGAACAACACCTTTTGTGATGATGTCATTTTATTCTCCTGTGCCATTTGAACTACCTCCTTTAAGAAAATTAATATTGCTTTTAGCTAATAAAACAAAATTGTAAATGTACAACAAATATCGTGATAATTATAAAATCACGATTTTCAACTATACCATAGTCATCAAAAAAAATCAAGCGTTGAGAGTTTTCTCAACGCTTGTTTTTGTTAGATTGTTTGGCTGATGATTTTTATTTCAATCTCACCTGCCAGACACAATCATCTTTATGACAAAGAACCTTATCTCCCCAATTGTTCAAAATCATCTTGGTAGAGATGTTTTTGTCAGAAATTTTGTTAACTGCACCACTAGAAGGGACAAAAATATCTAATTGTCCATCATCTACAATCGTGGCACAGACTCCTTTTGGCAAAATTGCGATATTTAAGTTTATATCATCTGTGCCTCCTTGCCAAAATTTGTAGTTTTGATAATTTGTATCAAAAGCAAATTCCAGCTTTCGATAAAGACCTTTAGTATCAATAGCTGCCACTGTCACAAAACGCTCCCCTGCTTTAGCAACAAGAGGTTTCAAACCATCCAATTCCTTTGCTCTGACTTGTGCAACAGATTTTTGTCCAAAAGGAGTAATTAAATACATTGCTCCAAGTGAATCTTGCACTCCAACCCCATCAAACCATTTTGTGGAGTTACCTAAAATTCCACAACTCTCCTTGAGAGATAAAATTGGTTTGCTAAAATTGTGTAGTACAATTTCATTTAAGCGATTTTCCGTCACAACAAATAGCCTGTTTTCATAACGAAAAACTCGTCTAAATTTTGCTGGCAACACAAGTTGCTGAGATTGAAGACTGGTGGAATTAATGTAAAAAAAGTTTACTTTAGCAGAAGTAATATCTGCCACCAACCAACCATTTTTCACTTCAATCACTTCACATCTATTTCCAAATACTCGCCCAATACTTCGCTGAGTAGATAAATCAATCAACTCTCCAGAGTTCAACCAGACTACACCACACACAAAAACTTTACGAATCAAGTCACTTTTTTTGGCTTTGTATAATCTGTCAAAAATAAGTAATCCAAAAGTATTAACTGTGGCATACATAATTCGAGCAGTTTGCATAATCTTACCACACTTATCAAAAGATGTGGGCGGAATTGTCCGCAAACCCTTTTGAAAAGTATTATAATACCAATCCATAAGTCCAGCTGGAATGCAACCAAAATCTCTTACAGCCCTGTTAAGGCGAACTCCCTTGGTAAAAACGGAAGTATTGTTTTTCATCCGTCTTTCCATTTCTATTGGTTTATAACCAGATAATTTTCCCTTGTAGGGATGAATACCTGTATACAATTGAAAAGTGACCACTCCCCAAGCAAACCAATCAGTCAATTGATTAAAACTGTTACTATGCCAATCACGAATTGACGGCATAATAACCTGAGGCTTCCATTTTCCAAATGACCAAGAATCTACATCTATAGCCAGTGGATTTGGTTTTGATCCTTGCTTATAATCTACCAACCAATTCAACTCATTAGCATCCACAAGTAACATTTTATTTTGATGCGCGTACTCAACTACTTTACGCATCCCCTTAGCTACTTCTGTTGTTTGAGCATCACCAAAATTTTCCTGTTGACGAAAATTATTGGTAAAAAATCTCGTCAAAGCTTCACCCTTAGCCAAAGGCATAAAAAATCCTATTGGTTTATGACGATAGTCCACAGCTACTCCTTGAGGAGCAATGATGCTAGGATGATTTATTTTGGATAGCAATTCAATTTTTTTGACAAAATTATTTTTTAGCATCCTATCAATATCAGAATACAATTTAATGATAATCTTGCCTTTTTTATAAACTGAACCTTCTCCACCCGTAGCAATATGATCATTTGGTCGCAAGGTAATTTTCTTGCCATTACTCAAATTTATCTGCATATTCCCATTTAATTTCATAATTCATTCCTCCTTAGCAAACCCAATAGTTGCCACTGCAATATCATCCATTGGACCTTTGCCAATTTTTTGCAATTCTTTGACACTGCGAATAACTCGACGCTTCACAAATACACCTCCCGTATTTTTGAAGGCTAAAAATTCCTTCACAACATCCAACCAATCAACTCCATCTACCTGCAAAACACCATCGGAAAAAACTGAAACAAACTCAACCTCATCAAAATCTTCAATCGGAAGCGTTACGCCACTGATACCATCAATAGCTGAATAATCTTTTGTATCACACAAAAATTTGTTTCCATATTCATCAATTATCCAACTTTTTTGCTTAAGCGCTTGTTTGGAATTCAAATTTTGAGTTTGGACAAATTTATCCAAAATATCCCCCTGATAACTTGGATAACAAGGCATATTGCCACCCCACTCAAAATTGTGAACGATAGTTTGCCCGTCTTTGTACTTAACCGCCACAACTCCATCACCCAAAACCTGCAAAAAACTAAAAGTATCTGACACAAAAGCATATACACAAGTAGCTAGTAAGTCATTGCTATTTACTCCCAACACTTCTTGAATACCAGCCAAAATAATTTTTTGCTGATAATTAATACGAATAATCATCTGTTCTTTTGTTTTGTCATCACCATATAAATTCCAATACTCTTGAATTGTTTTAGCAGTAACAAGCGCAAGAATTCGCGCACCAACATCGGTTTTGCCACCACTGGAACATCCATCAGAAATGATGGCATAGGCCATTTTTTCCTGACTGCCAGAAAGTGCATAATCTTGACATGGTTTACCACCACCAAGGTGAGCTTGCCCAATACAAAAATAATCATCAGTAAAAAATTTCATTTTATCCTCCCTACTGTTGAAAAAAAGGGTGCGGTTCATTCAACCAACACCCTCCTTGTTTTGTTTATCTGTTCACATCATATTAGATGGTTGCAGATATGTTCTGACTTGGACCACCCATTCCTAATGCTTCAGATTGAGAGCTGATGGACTGACTAACAAAATCAGCCAACTTAGCAAGTCTGCCTTTGGTTGCCTCGCCAGCATCAACATACTGGGTGATACCGGCCTCTTGCTGAAACCGCTCCAATTCAACACGGCAGTCATTAGCATTTATGCCAACAAGCACCGTAATCATGGATTCCACCATTTCTCCGGTAACAGCCTTTTGAGCCTCTTCTTTTACCATTTGCATAGTGGCAACTGAAGCATTTTCACCACCATCGGTGATAACAAAAGCAATGGAATTAACTCCGAAATCATCATCATAGAGCTTTTTGCCATAGGTATTCATCGCTCCAATAACACTAAAACAAGCATCACAAAGCGGTGTCATCCCACCCGGAGAAAAATCTGGATAATCTGCATTAGCATCAATTTCCGTCAAAAGCTTAAAGCCATGGAGTTCATTGACTCCATTGACAAACTGGTCGGCAAAAGTTACCACTCTGAGTAACAAATTGTCAACTCGTGGAGATTTTTGACAGGCCTCTACTGCCGAAATCAGACAATCCCGAAGCTCTTGCTCAAAACCCCAAACTGAACCAGTTACATCTACAGCAATGGTGACCAGGGTATACTCGGAAGCACCCAACAATTTCTCAATACGAGTTCCGGAAAAAACGAAACCTTGCCTGCCAGCCACATTCCCTACTTCCATATCATCATTCATCATTCTGGGCATAATTTTTCCTCCATTTTTACTTGTTCAATGTAGTGACAGGTTTCAAACCTGTCACTACAAGATGTTTACGCTAGGAATTCAACCGATGTCGTCAGATTCATTCCTCGCTTTTCCATTTCTGCGAGCCAACCTTTGGCAATCTGTGGGAAATCAGGACCACCCGGAACGGCAGGCACGGGAGAAGTACAATCTGTCAGAATATAAAACTTCTGCAAAAGATTCTCGTCGATGTTATCGGCAATCTGAGTCACTGTTTCCTTAACACAATGACTGAGCGCCTCACCAGCAATTGCTACCATATCTGCCTCGGCCAGAACTTGCAACAAATCTGTGTTCAGTCCTGTTCCGGAATCATCTGGATCAGGAACTTCCGCCATAAGAGCTCCATAATGCTCAGTCCATGGATTGGAACCTTTAGTCACATAATCCACAGTGGCAAATTCCCTGTCCATCCAATTTTGCAAAGCATCATTGAGATCATCCTGCACATTGTGTCCCCAAGTAGAGATCAGACAATGTGCTGGCCAAATGCACAATGAATATTTACCACCAGCTTCCAACACTTTTGCATATTCCAAACTCCGCTTATAAAAAGCTCGATTGTGTGGAGTCCAAATTCCATTTTCCACATCGTCAGCGGTGACAATAGTAAACGGCGCTGGATTATTACCATCTTGGTCTACCCACCAAATAGGGTGAGCAATATCCACTTTTTGATGTGAGTCCAATGTGACATGGATGTCAGCCAACTTTGTACCAATGCGATTTATCATATCAGCCAGTCGCACCATATCATCCACTGCACCAGGCACAGGCAGAGCCGATTTGGGCAAATCCATAAAATCGTTCTGCGGGTCAATGACGAGCAAGTGAACATTCAAATGTTTCTTTGCCATTTTTTATCCTCCTGATTGAATTAGTTAACAGCATACTTTTGCAACATTTCAAAATATTTATCCTCACGCTTCTGCCACTTTTGTTCCTCCTTTCGTTGTTTTTTCATGTAATACAGCTCTTTGCCTTTTTTGCTAAAATCTACTTTTATTACTTTTGCCATTTTTTATCCCCTTGTTTTTATTTAATTGTCAAAGTACAAAAAACCTATCATCTCATCAGTGAGACATAGGCTTTTTGTCGAGGTCCTTTGTAATAAACAAATTTACTACTTATCCTCAAAATTTGAATGTGAAACACGACTAACGCACTCAAATTTCAAGGAGAAAGGATCTCGAGAAAAGCCCTCCTCACTTTGTAGAGTTTTGTCGTGTTTCAAATTGTTTATAAAGAACTTATTTATACTATAATGTCTCTCGTAGTAACAGGTTTGAAACCTGTCACTACACTGTGTTTACAACTAATTTGCTGTCCAACTGTACTATATGATTTTTGTAATTGACAGACTTTAGTTATTTACTTAGTGTATCTTTCACACTTCTAACTACATCCTAGCACACCTTTCAAATCGTGTCAAGTCTACACTAAGTAATAGGAAATCAAAAGCTCCTCCGAGGCAGACCCTCAAGGAATATATAAATTTAAAAAATCAATCAAAAAATTAATTAACAATTGATTAATTTTATAAATTTTCCAACCCATCAATGTTTGATGAGTTGGAAATACATTTTAAAGTCTTTTTTTAAGAAGCCTTAACAAATTTGTTGCACCCTCACACCGAGTGGCATCGCCATATTTCTCGGCCTCTGTTGCTGTTCTTGGTATAGACCAAGAACCTTTACTCACTTTTTTCCAGTCTCTTTCTGAGAGCTCCAAAAACTTAAATTCTCTTATGAGATCTTTAAATAGTTCCAATAATTCTTTTTTATTCAATTCAATACCTTTGATTTGAAAACTTATCACAGTTTCTTTTTTCTTCAACATTGCAATCCTCCCTCTTTTAAATTATTCAGATAATTGACATTGTTCCATTTAATAATCAAAACAAAAGTACCAATCGTTGGTTTGTAATCTGGAATAAAAGAAAGTGGATTATTTTCATCCTTAACTCTTTCTATCAAAAATGCAAAATAGACTCCATCATCTATAGTTTTATAAATCATATCACCATTAGCAGTACGATACGAAGTTTCAATACAGCAAACTTCAACTTCATAAGCATCATCACCCATGTCTACAATTTTACCACCGACAACATCTATGTTTTCTTCCACAATAACACTCGCCGTAAATCTTTTTTTCATAACTCCACCTCCACTATCATCTTTATAATTCATAATATCGTGATATGCTTCAATCAACATATTATTACAATCACATGACTCTTTGTTGTCTGCACGACAAGCACAGCAACACGGTATATTATGTGATATTCTTTTTGCTGACATATAATTATTCTCCTATATTTATATTAATCTACAATCATTTCCCACATACATTCCAATGAATGTCTCACAAAAAGACCTCCACCATAAATTAATGTAGTTGGAAATACCAATATTGCTGCAATAATTGGAACACCAATTGCAGCTGCACCACTAGTTGCAGACTTACCCATACGCCAGACAAAATAATGCCAAATACAGATAGATACTACACAAAGTATTAATATTTCGTTAGAATTATGTGATATCCGATATGAGGCATAAATTACACCAATCCAAATACCAATACCTACAAAAATAAATATAACACCAACTATCATGCCCACTAGTAATCTAAGAAAATCTTGCATTTTCTCCATAACTTATTCTCCTATTGATTTAAATTTAATTGTTAACGAACAACACTATATAATACTGCTTTTGTATTTTTTTGCCATTTTTTGCTAAATTTTTATCAAAAAATCCTTATTTTAAGCAAAAACTCTGTTTTATATTATAAAAAAGTGTAAAATATTATTGACACTTTTGATTTTTTGATGTATAATAAAAATATGAAAAATTTAGAAAAAATCACAAACACACTTATAATGCTCGGCCTTACCAAACACGAAGCCAAAATTTATTTGGCCGTTTTGAAATATGGCCAAGCAAATGTAACAGATATTGCAAGAGAATCAAATATAAATCGCACAGCTCTTTATCTGTACATAGACAATCTACTGCAACAAGATTTATTACAAAAAACTTTTCGAGGAAAACGTATTTATTACATACCAAAAAATCCCAAAAAACTCCTAAACTTATTAGAAGAAAGAAAGGAAAAAACTAAAGCAATATTACCTGATTTAATAAACTTATATAACACCACATCAAATAAACCGGTTATTAAATTTTATGAAGGCAAAGCGGGTATGCGCTCTATTTACAGAGAAATGACTAAAACACCACAAAAATTATGGAGTATCTTTTCTGCTGATAGATATTATGCTACATTTAGTCAAAAAGATGGTGAAGAATTTTTGGAAAATATTTATACAAATGGAGGAGAATTGCGTGATTTAGTAGAAAATACCAAAGAAGGTAAAAAATATGTAAAAGAAAATACGGCCACAAAGGTCGGTAACTCAAAATTATTACCAAAAGATTTTAAATTTGATGTTGATTTAATGATTTCTGGTAATAAAATATCTATGATTTCTCTAACAAATTTAGTAGGAGTGGTAATAGAAAATAAAGAAATGGCAAATTTACAAAGAAATTTCCTAAAATTTATCTGGAAAAATACTAAATAATTTAAAAAATTATTTAGTAAACATTAATTTCTTTTTTTTGAACTTATATAATTTTGCTGGACGATGCTTTGCTCCTGCTCTAACTTTTTTTGTTGCTTCTAATAAGTTTAAAGATAATATCTTTTTTCTAAAATTTCTTTTGTCTATTTTTTTATCTAAAATAATTTCATATATTTGTTGCATCTCTGTTAGAGTAAATGTTTCTGGAAGCAATCCATAAACTATATTCGAATATTCAATTTTATTTTGTAATCTATCTAAACCATATTTAATAATTTTTTTGTGATCAAAAGCTAATTGTGGCAAATTCTTCACATCACACCAACCTATATCAGAATAATAATCCATAGTTTTTAAGTTAAATTTATCACTACTTACCAAAGCAAAATATGCCACGGATACTATTCTACCTCTCACATCTCTATTTAAGTCACTAAAAGTATATAATTGCTCCATATATACACCAGAAATACCAGCTTTTTTCTTCAAAATATTTTTTGCAGAATTGTCTAATGTTTCATCAATTTGTACAATACCTCCTGGTAATGCCCATTTATTCTTATAAGGACCGTCCCCAATTTGAATAAGAAGTGTCATCAATTTATCATTTTTTATAGTAAAAATAAGTGTATCAACCGCAACGGCAGGACCTATGATTAACTCATTTTTATTCTTAGTATTTTGAATTTTCATAAAAATATAATAGTGTATTATTAACACTATTATATAACACTTTATCTACTTTGTCAATTAAAATAGGGTTCTATAATATAAAGTGTGGTATATAAGTGTAGTTTGTGTAATATATACCTGATAAACAACATATTCACAGCAACAATAATTTTATTATTTTTGCCTTCTCTCCAATCGAGGAGGAGGTCTGGGATGAGTGGTATTGATAGTTATAATTTTGTAGTAGTTTATTAGTATTCCAGAGTCCTCACCTATAGCCTCTCTCTCAAAAAGAGAATGTGGCTTTTTTGATATTATTCCAAATATCTCCACACTTATTAACAGAAATCCTTAAAATATTGTTCAATTAATTTTGTAATATCTGAAGCGCTATGCGCAAATCCAAATGGCATTCCTTTTTGTAATGTTTCGATTCTATGGAATCCCCAAGTTACTGCAATAGACGCAATACCCAGTGTATTAGCTTCCAAAATATCTCCCAAAGTATCTGTCACAAATATTGTATTTTTTGCATCTATTCCAGTTTCTTTCAAAATCTTTTCAAACTTTTTTTCTTTTGAAGGATTTGTCTCTACTCCATAAATTGTGCACAAATTTTCACAAATTTCTTTCTCATCAAAAAATCCTTTTATATTATCTTCACAACCAGACGAAACAACAAAAGACTTCCCTATGCCTTGCGTGTTTTCTACAACTTCTCGCATACCATCAACTATTGGCAATTGCTTCAATTCTTCTTTTATACTTTGACAATATTTTTGCACATCAAAATTCTCTAATTCCAATCCTGCCCCATCATTTTTATACACATTACCACTATGAATTTTGTAAAATTCCTCATTAGTAATTTCGATATTCAAAAATTCCTCAATTTTCTTTTTGTGAAAATTAAAATCATCCACAAATACTCCATCAAAATCATAAACTATATTTTTATCATTAATCATAATTTATAAAATAATTTTTTAATAATAGCATTAAATCGCACAATTACCACCAAATGCTCTAATGGGCAATTTTATACCAGCTTCAGGAAAATAATTCAAATACCAACGTACAAATGTATTCGAATTTGGACCTAAAAAATTATACTTATCCTTTAGCGGATATGCAAAAGCTTTTGTATTAATAAAATCACACATTTTATATGCTAAAGACTCTTTTTCTCCTGTGATTGTATTAATAATAAAAATAGGCCATCTTAATTTTTGCTCAATAATAGAATCTCCATACAGCATCCCAAGTCCTGTCCATGGTTTATACGTATTTTTATGCACATACCCAACACTTGTATCAACTCTATTTTTAATATGCCAAACGTCCCATCTCGTTAATTTACTTTTTTCATTAACTACAATATAAGCATGAAGAAATCCATTAAACGGAATAGAAAGTGGTGAGGCACAAATAAAAATTTGATATTTATCTAAGTCTACTTTTTGTAAAAATTTTTCTGCTTTATTTATTTTCATTCTTTTATGTCAAAAAAATAATTATCTACAACAAACCTTACTTTATCATATTCTGATTTATCTACAAAACTATATGCAACTATTGATTTATTGCTTTTTTGTACTCTTTTGAGTACAAAGTCCTTTGGCAACATACTTGCACGAATTGCAAAAAAATCTGAATTATTATTGCTAATTAACCATAATACATAAACAGATATCTTTTTTACAAATGCTACTACTTTATTATTATCTGCAAAATCCGTAAAATTTTGTCCTCGAACAATTTCTGGCATATTCTTTTTAAACCATCTTACCACAAAAGGATTAAAAGAAGATATCGCCACATCACCAGAATAATTATATAAAATATCTTTGACTTTTTCACATATTTTCATATTTAATCCTCTGTGTTTTATTTCAATAACTATTGGCACTCTTCCACTGACTAATTGTAACACTTCCATAAAAAGTGGTATTTTTTCATCGATGTTTTGTAGTCTTAATTTTTCTAATTCTGCAAATGTTATTTCTGATACACTTTTTTTATTACCTGTCATCCTCTCCAGTACCCAATCATGAAAAACTACCAGTTTACCATCGCTAGTTAGTTGAACATCCAACTCGATAGGATAATTATGTGCAATTGCACGTAAAAAAGCACTCAAAGAATTTTCTGGACACTTATCACTATGCAAACCCCTGTGCGCAATTGGTTTTTGTAATAGAAAATCTAAATTTTTATTCATAATAACCCACCATAAGCATTACCCATTATACTTATAAACCAAGGTATTATAAATACCAAACCAATTAATGGCAATACCATCGTTACAATAGTAATTACAAGAGTTGTTATAAATATTTTACGTGCTTGTTCAACACTCTTGTAAATAGCATCTAACTTTATATTTTGTTCATCAATTTTTTGTAATATTTCTTCTTCCATAATTATCTAATTATTTTAATGATTATTTTTATATCCTTACATACGTAAGAACTCAATAAATTTTTTACAATATCTACTAAACTTACACTACGATACTACGTAGTATCGTAGTGTTATATATTTTGTTTGCAGATTTTTTTTAATATACATTCATCACATTTTGGTTTGCGTGTGCAAATTTTCCTGCCGTGTGTTATGCAATATTCATTCCAATTCAAATAATTTTTTGGCTCTATTATTTTGCTTAATTCTCTACTCATAATAACAGGTGACTTGGCACTACTTAAACCAAATCTCTTTGACAATCTAAATACATGAGTATCTACCGCTAATCCTTCATTTTTATTATATAATTTTGCAAGTACTAAATAAGCAGTTTTGTGTGATACACCTCTAAGTTTCAATAAATCATCTAAATTATTAGGCACCTTACTATTATATTCCTCTGTTATAATTTTACCAGTAACCTTGAGTGCTTTT
Organism: uncultured Micavibrio sp.; assembly: GCA_964534895.1. Lineage (GTDB taxonomy): Bacteria > Patescibacteriota > Minisyncoccia > Moranbacterales. The sequence continues at coordinate 10,752 of CAZHQB010000012.1, read as the reverse complement.
GCTTTTGATTTATAAAATCCTGTTGAATAAATTTCTTTTTCTAATGCCCTAATATTAGCACTAGCATAATCTGTTGATGTTTTGTATTTTTTGAATAAATCTTTTGTCACCATATTTACTCTCTCATCAGTACACTGTGCAGATAAAATTATACCCACCAACAATTCAAGTGGGGTGCTCCATTGAATAAACGGCCCTGTTTTTGGATATTCTTTTTCTAACAACTGCAAAATTTTTTTTGCTCTTTCTTTTTTTATCATAATATAATTGTGACACAATTTTATATTATTGACAAAAATTCTAGATGCTGATACAATGAATCATTATTTTGCCATTTAACAATAAACGGAGGAAAAAATGCCAACTTCAAAATATACAAAAGCAAAACTGCTTTATACTCCTTGTACAATTATTATTTTTCAAAATAAACATGGAGATATAATAAAAGGAGCTTCTCCATGGAGAAATAAATCGAATAAATTATGTGTATCCATTATGCCTCGCAGAATGGATAGACAACAAAAACATATCGTAAATGAAAAAACAATCATTGCATTTTTTGAGGTTAGTAGATTAATGCAGGTTGATCAATTGTTAGAATCAAATTTTAAACCACGATTTCATCAACAAATTCCAAAAAATTTTCGAGGAGGAAAGAATGTCTAAAGAACCTCTTACACCCATCAAAGCAACGGCTATAAGTATAATTGCGTTTGGTAGTTTATTTATTATTTTGCAATATGTACTTCCACATTTTGTGACAAAATCACGTGTGGAAAAGGCAGCAAAAATAGCTCGTTCTCAAGACTTGCAAACAGACTATTGTTTTGAAAATATACAAGATTGGTGGGCTAAGCCAATCTGTATCAAACGCGAAGTTGCCAAAGATAAAATGGCCATAGTTTACATGGCTATTTCGGCTGGCAGAGATAGTCTCTTTGATACTAACGATGATTATGTATCAGTCAAAACAGACTTGAATAAATCAAAAATGATTGGCAAATGGGCTGGTAAACGTGCCAAAGAAATAACAAAGGGATTACGAGAAGGTATTTTTACCAAAAGCAAATTTGAAGATACTGATGGCAAAAAAGAAATTGGTAAAAGTGATAAGCCTGAAACCAAAAAATTTAATTGGAAATTTTGGGAGAAGGAAAAACCCAAAATATAAAAATAAATCTCAACATAGTAAAACTACGTTGAGATTTTTATTTTTATACAAAAAAACCAATATCTACCAACTTCCTCCTCCACCTCCACCAAAGCCTCCGCCTGTGCCTCCGCCACTAAAACCACTTCCTCCTGAGCTTGCTGAAGAAGATATTGACCCAGAACCTATAGCAGATGTGGTAGTGACGCCAAAAGAATTAAGACTATTAACAAGATTCATAGCACCAAAAGTAGTATCCGCATTTGTTTCATACCAGTCGGGGTTACTATTATAAATATCTTTAAACTGTTCTGCCCATTCTTTTTCAACTCCAAAAATCATAGCATATGGTAAGAATTTTTCAAAAATTTCTGGTTTTTTTTCTGGAGCATTATGAAATTTAATTCTATCTTTTTTAGCTGTTTCTAAATATAATTTAAATCCCAATAATTTTTCTTTTACTTTTATGCCTTTTCGCGTATAACTAGGCATAATCAATCCAAAACCAAAAATAATAATCGCACTAATAATTCCAGAAAACATAAATAATGTTCCAAACATATTTCCTATAAATATACTAAACAATAATATACTTACAGATACAACTATCCACTTACCAACTACTTTTTTAGGTTCATTACTAAAATACTGTTTTAATAACACTTGTTTAGTTAATATTTCTTTAATATTCGGAATATACCTATAAAAATTATAAGCTAAATTGTCTGATTTTACCTTACCATTACTACCTAAAGAAAATAATTTGTCAAACAATACCTTTTCTTCAGGCGATAACAACTGTCTATCCTTATCAGTTTTATAAAAAGTATATTCATCACCACTAAATATTTTTCCCTTTTGTGTTTGTTTTATTTTTAACCATCCTTTTACGGCTAATTGAATTATCATAGCACTTAAAGCATCATTTGGTAATTTTCCATGCATCACATAAGCAACACAACCAAGGCTTAAATCATCTGGAACATCATAATATGGGACAACTACACCATTACCTTTAGGATCACGTCCATTTTTATACCAAATTCTAAACATGAAAAAGAATATCAATATTGGTAATAGCAAAATAACATTTTCTTTTACTAATTTGGATATTTTTTCTAAAAAAGTTGGCTCTCTTAAAATTCCCTTTTCCAATCCGACAACAATAGTTACGCCCTCATTTGTATTTAATTTTTCACAATCGACTACAATTTTATTATCCGTTTGTTTAACTATTAAACAATTTTTCTCACTACCAAAGAAACCTTTATAAGACGTAAATTGTTGAATATTAGAAGCTTCAACATTAATAATAGCTTTATCAATATTAAAATTCCATTCGGTACCGATAGCATTCCAATACAATTCATCATGATCATCAAAATAATTTATAGCATCCAAAATGATATAAGAAATTTGATACTCATGAATTCCTGTTACAAGTTTATTTTCATTACCAATATAAAACTTTACATTTTCCCCTTCCTTAACACGCTTATATTCTCCACTTTTTCCATCAATTAAAATATTTATATTTTTTAATTTTATATTTCTATTATTTCCAGAATCAGTCTCATATTGTATTGGAATTTCCCTATAAATACCATGACGTTCACTATCCTCAAAATTATAAACAATATTCTCAATAATATTTATACTAGCATCTGAATTAATTTTTATATTAACATTATATTTATTCACCCTTTCTGCTAAAACAAAATGCCAATTACAAAACAATGCGATACTAATGCCAATCAAAAATATTTTTTTCATAAATGTGTTTTTAATTACAATGTTTCACTTCATTCTAATTTCAATTATACCACAACAGGCATTATTTTATTTCTAGCTTTAATTATAACCATTTATCTCTCTAAAAACATATACTGCAAAAAATAATTTGTAACTAGTTTCACATGTTTGAAAAAATGTGGCAGACTTGGTAAACGTTACGAACCGATGTACAACCTCACTCCTGCACGGATTTATAAGATTGTTGTATTTAATTTATGATTATACCATAGTACTTTTTGACGTCTTGCCAAATAATTTGGTCAGACGTCTTTTTTCTCTTTAAATAAATCTTTATCTCGTAATTTTTTATGATAATCAATTGCAAATCTATGTGCTTCTTCTCTTAAATTTTCTATTAAAATTTTATTTTTCAACAACCTATCATTAATTTGCACAACCTCACTTTTATAAATATCAAGTTTTTTGCGTGTTGGACCTTTTGCTACCGCTATTACTGGAATTTTTATATCCAATTTTTGCCACAAATCATCTGCCATATTTATGTGACCTTGCCCGCCGTCTAATATTATCAAATCAGGTTTACCCCAATCTTCCAAATGATTAAGTCTGCGTGCTAGCACCTCTCTCATAGCGCCAACATCATTTACAGTAGTGACAGGTTTCAAACCTGTCACTACAGATTTTGTGCTCAGAGATTTAACTTTAAATTTCCTGTACTGACTTTTATCTAAAACACCCTCCACAGCTACCACCATAGACGCAACCATATAATCTCCATCAATATGAGAAATATCATAAGCCTCAATCCTAACTTTACTTTTTTTAGCAAAAACTTTGCCTTCAGTTTTTAGCAGTGCTATATCGTTGATGTGTTCAAGCGCAAAAATTTGCCTTTTTACTTTGTCAGCTTTTTCAAATTCTTCATTTTTTGCATAGTCCATCATTTCTTTGTTCAAGTCTTTGAGAAGTTTTTTCTTTCTACCAGATAAAAATAGAGAAATATTTCTCATATTTTTTTTGTACTCTCGCTCACTTATAGCACCATCATACGGACCGGGACATAGTCCTATTTGATAAGATAAACACCCTTTTTCACTTTTTTCTGGTGCATTGTGAAATGGAAAAATTTTGCGAATAATTTTGAGTGCAACTTGCATCTGGTCACGTGATGTATATGGTCCAAAAGTTTTTCCCTGTTTATACATTTTATCTTGATATTTTTTCTTATCAAAATCAGTGCCCCGCAATATAACTACTCGAGGAAACTGCTCCTTAGTTATCACAAAATATGAAAAGCTTTTATCATCTTTCCCTTCAATATTATATTTAGGTTGGTATTTTTTAATAAGCTCAGCTTCAAGTAGTAGTGCCTCCAATACACTATCTGTTTTTACAACTTCAATATCAAATGCTTCTGAAGTTAATTTTTCAATCCTCTCTCCTCTGGTATCCTGTCCAGTAAAATACTGTCTAACTCTATCTCGTAAACTCGTAGCCTTACCTACATACAAAACACCTGCCTGTGCATCCAAAAATTTATATACACCAGAAGTTTTTGGAAATGTTTTAAGTTTTTGTTGCCAATTTTTCATTCTTAAATAAAATTATACATCCACATAATATTATACTATAAAAAAGGCCACGATTATTCAATCATAGCCTTATAAAATTATTTTTCAAAATGGCCAAAAAATTTTTTTCCAGCTTGAGAGGCTCTTTCTCGAACCTCATCAACATTTTTTGGCTTCCAAATAATACTTCCACCTATATCTTCTCCTCTTGATTTTTGTCGTTTTACAACAATATGCTTTAATTTTTTCATATCGATCTCTCCTTATTTATTTTAAATAACTCACACATAATACACAACATATTATACATTAAATCATCGTATACCATCCATATCCATTAGTCAATAGTCAAAATATTACAATCACAATACAAAATGCTGTCAAAAATTATTCTTTATTTTAATACACTATCAACTCTAGGAAAAATATTATTTTCCTATACCTCAACATAAATCTGATTACTTAAATCAAAAATTAAATCTCCTTCCCTTCATATATTTCTTTATGCAATATTCTATTTTCCCAAATCTAATTCCTCAGTAATTTCTATTTGATCTATGAATGATTGCACGTGACTTACTACTATCATTGTGCCCTCATATTCTTTGAGTGCTTTTGCAATTACTGGAATGTGGCGAAAATTTATGTGATTTGTTGGCTCATCAAGTATAAGCAAACCCGGTTCAAGTAATACTAACTGTGCAAACGCAACCAATCCCTTTTGTCCTTCTGAAAGTGCACCAATTTTTGTATCCATCACATCTTTACCTAATAGAAATTTACTTGCAACTGCTCGCATTTTTTCTTCACTTTCAATTTGCATCACATTTATAAGTGCATCAAATACCGTATCATCAAAATTAAGTGTGGAAAAATCTTGTCTATAATATCCAACACGTACACCATCCAAAATTTTTGCTCCATCTGTGTTATTTTCTGCTAATCTTTCCAAGAGTGTAGTTTTGCCTACTCCATTTGGACCTTTTAATAATAAATGCTCTCGCTTTTTCAAAATTACATTTACTTGTTTTTCAGTTGGCTCGTGATTTACCATTACATTTACAGAAGTAATTTCTATTACATTTCCCACAAAATCAGTTTGGACTGGAATTGTAAAATCTCGAATTGTTTTATCTTCTTGACGTACATCTACTTTATCAGCCTCCATTTGAGCTATTTCATCACGCATCTTTTTTGCTACAAGTCGCATTTTACCACCCTTATTTGCAAAATAGTTCATTTTTTCTTTATTGTCTCTAATCTTTTTTTCAAACTGCGCATTTTTCATATTTTCTCTCTCAATCTGCGCTTTGATATCCTCTACTACCACATAATAATCTCCCACATATTGTTCAATCTTATGAGTAAACACATCTAAATACAAGACTCCATCTGTAAACATATTGAGAAAATCTGCATCATGAGAAATTACAATACAAGTTTTTTCATACATCATAAGAAATGTAAGCAAATGCCCCACACCATCATCATCTAGATTATTTGTAGGTTCATCCAAAAGCAAAACATCTGGATCTTGAATGAGTGCAGAAGCAAGTAATAATCTAGCTTGTTGTCCACCAGAAAAAGCAGACAAAGGCTTATCCATAGGCAATTCCAAATTCACTGCCCTCATCACCTCTTCAATATTTCTATTTAAATCATAATCCTCACCTACAAAATATAGTGCAAAAAATTCACTTAAATTCAAATTCATTTGCTCTCTAGGAATAACTTGCTGTGCACAAGCAATTGTTTGTCCTTTATCAATATAAATATTACCTGTTACAGGCTTATTTTTTCCCAAAATTAAATTAAAAAGTGAAGTTTTGCCAGCTCCATTTTGTCCCATAAGTGCAACCTTTTTACTACGTCGCAACGCAAACGAAGCCTCATCTAAAATTACTTTACCATTGTCATAAGTAAAGCTAACATCATTAAAGCGAATTGCTACATCATTTTTTGCCATTATTTTTAATTTAAAAGTTTGTAAAACGTCGTGTTATTGCAAGAATTACCCCATGTTTTGCTGTCATAGCGAAGTAATTTCATTAAGAATGTCTACAAACTTACTAAGTTTGCTTCATGCAGATTCCCCGCAAAAACAACATACTGAATGTTTATCATACATTAAAAATTTACATCTTGCAACAAAACTATTACTACACTCAACAATTAAACACAACACCTTTATAAATATTAATTTCGTTATTATCATAAAACACTGAAAGCAACACTTAACTTTATTGTGCAGGAGCGAGGTTGTGCCTCGATCCGTAATGTTTACTGCATCCGTTACATTTTTCAAACATATGAAACTAGCTGCAAACCAGTTCTTGCATTAATTTCAAGTATTGTAAATATTAAATTAACTAGATAATAATTAAGAAAATATTTATAAATAGAAAAAATAAAAAATGTACTTGATAATATCACATTATTACATCAACGTTAATTATGATAAATATTTATTTCTTCAAAACTTCTCGCAAATACTTTGCAGTATAAGATTCTTTGTGATATTTTATCACTTCTTCTGGTGATCCTGCCACTATTACTTTTCCACCACCAATTCCACCTTCTGGACCCATATCTATTATCCAATCTGCTGATTTTATTACATCCATATTGTGTTCTATCACTACAACACTATTTCCCTTGTCCACTAATCTTTTGAGAACATTTAATAATTTTGCCACATCGTCAAAATGCAAACCTGTTGTAGGTTCGTCCAAAATATAAAGAGTTTTGCCTGTTGCTTTTTTGGCTAATTCTGTAGCTAATTTTACTCTTTGAGCTTCTCCTCCTGAGAGAGTTGTAGCGCTTTGTCCTAGATGAATATATCCCAATCCCACATCTTGCAAAGTTTTGACAATACTATAAATTGCTGGATACGCATCAAAAAAATTTACTGCCTCATTTACTGTCATATCTAAAACTTCTGCTATATTTTTATCTCTATATTTTATTTGAAGTGTCTCACTATTATATCTTTTTCCTTTACAAACATCACATGGTAAAAATACATCTGCCATAAATTGCATTTCTATCTTCAAATATCCATCTCCACTACAATTATCACATCTACCGCCTTTAACATTAAAGCTGAAACGCCCAGGTTTGTATCCACGAGCTTTTGCTGATTTTGTACTTGCAAACAATTCTCTAATAGGTGTAAACATTCCTGTATATGTTGCTGGATTTGAACGAGGAGTTCGCCCTATTGGACTTTGATCAATCATAATGATTTTATCAAGATATTCCATTCCAACAATCTCTCTATATTTACCAGGACGCATAGTGCTACGCATCAAAGTATTTGATAATGCTTTATACAAGACACTTTCAACAAGTGTTGACTTACCACTACCACTTACTCCAGTAACAACACTCATCATACCAAGCGGAAATTCAACTGTAATATTTTTTAAATTATTTTCCCTTGCACCTCTAACAATTAATATTTTTTTACCTTTAATATTATGTCGTACTACTGGTATTTCTATAAACTTTTCACCTCGCAGATATTGTGCTGTGAGTGACTTTTTATTTTTCAATACTCCACTAGGTGTATCTGCTACAACGATCTGTCCACCACGCCGTCCTGCACCAGGACCAATATCAACTAAAAAATCAGATGCCAACATAGTTTCCTCATCATGTTCAATCACTAATACTGTATTACCTAAATCTCTTAGGTGTAATAATGTTTCAAGTAATTTAGAATTATCTCTAGCATGTAATCCAATTGATGGCTCATCTAAAATATATAAAACACCAACTAATTGTGAACCAATTTGACTAGCAAGTCTTATCCTCTGCGCCTCACCACCACTAAGAGTATGAGCACTTCGAGAAAGCGTGAGATATCCCAATCCAACTCTATCTAAAAAACTAAGTCTAGCTATAACTTCTTTTATAATTCTATCTCCTATAATTTTTTCATCTGTATTTAATTTTAATTTTTCAAAAAATCTTATAGTATCAGAAATCGTCATTTCAGAAACATCGTCAATACTTTTTTCACCAACCTTGACCCACAACACCTCTTTTTTATATCGACTTCCTTTACATGTACTACAAGGTTTTCGTGACATATATTGTTCTATATCTTTACGTACATTATCTGACTCTGATTTTTTATACCTATCCTCCAAAAACCCGACAATACCAGTCCATTCTATATCAAATCTCCATGTACTGCCCTTTTTGCTACGCATACTTATTGCAATTTTATCTGGATTTTCATCTCCATAAATAAGCATATTAAATTGTTTATCTGTTAAATCCGACAATCTTTTATTATCTGGTATGTGATAATATTGTAAAACTGCATGTAAAATTGCACCATAATATGAATTTTTTTTCTTATTGCTCCATGGTAAAACCCCACCTTGTGTTATAGTCTTGTTCAAATCTGGTACAGCTAAATTCCAATCAATTTCCTTCTTCGTTCCCAATCCCTCACATGCTTCACAAGCTCCAAAAGGTGAATTGAAACTAAACAATCGAGGCTCTAATTCTGGGAATTTGATATTTGGATGATTTGGACAAGCATATTTTTGATTAAATATTTGATTTTTTTTACCATTGTTTCGTCTAATCTTTATCAAACCATCCGCAATTTTAAGAGATATCTCCACAGCTTCAAAAATACGAGAAATATTTTCTTCAGTAGCATGCATACTATCAACAACGATATCTACATTATGTTTTTTGTGTCTGTTTAATTTTAGCTTTTCTGCCTCATCTAAATTATACAGTTTATCATCAATATACGCCTCTAAAAAACCCCTATCCCAATAATCAGAAAACAGTTTTAAATAAGTTCCTTTACGTAACCTAATAACTGGAGCACAAATTTCTATTTCTTCATTATCCTCATCAATAATTTGTGAAACAATTTCATCGATGGAAAGTGATGCAATAGCTCTACCACATTTTGGACAATGTGGAATACCAATTTTGGACCATAGAAGTCTCAAATAATCATGAACCTCCGTAACTGTTCCTACAGTAGAGCGAGGGTTATGTGAGGTTGTCTTTTGATCAATTGAAATGGCAGGAGATAAACCTTCTATCATATCAACATCTGGCTTATTCATTTGTCCCAAAAATTGTCTAGCATAACTAGATAAACTCTCTAAATATCGTCGTTGTCCCTCTGCAAAAATAGTATCAAATGCCAAAGTAGACTTGCCACTGCCAGAAAGTCCCGTAAAAACAACAAGAGAATCACGTGGAATGATCAAATTTATATTCTTCAAATTATGTTCTCTAGCTCCTTTTATTATTATCTTGTTCTTTTTATCATTTTTCATATGTCAAACAAGTATATAATAAAAACAATATTTTTTCAAAAAATGTACTGTTGCATAGTTAAGGTTACTTTTTAAAAACACACGAAGCTGGTTACAAACCAGCTCCTGCAAGAAATAATTTTTACACAAAAAATACAATTTTATTTTTTATCATTCTTCATCCTCAAATTATCAATATAACTGCCAAATTCTTCATCACCTACAAATATATCTACACCAGCAATATCATCAAATTGTGTAAGAGTCTTTTTTATTTGATTGCTTATGTCTTGAGTGTTACACACAAACTTATCAACTGTCAATCCTTTAGATAGTTTAACTATTGCAAAATCATTTTTTACAACAACATCCTCTATTTTTAAATTTGTAAATTTTTGAAGTGGATTAATAAATTTATCATTATCTCTATAATCAAACAATTTCTGTAAAGCCTCTTTTGGACTAATATCATCTTCAATTTTAATTTTATCCAATTTATTATTACACATAACCATATCTGGAAGCATTTTTTCATTTTCCTTACTATTATCTTTAGCAACTAAATAAAGATATTTGCCATTTTCTTCAACTTGTTGTTTTGTATCTACAGATACATTTTTATTTTCCTTTTTTCCACAACCACTAAAGATAATTGTAGTCAATAATAATAAAATAACTGCAGTTGTATTTAAATATTTTTTCATAAATTTACTAATTTAATTATTATCTAATTTATTTAAACTTAATATTTCCCCTAAACTTAATATCTCCCCTAATCTTGTACTGATTTTGTGCCGAAGCAGATACCTGACCAGTAACAAAACTCATTTCGCTACCATAATTTGTACCAGTGGAAGTAGTGGCTTTAGCTCGAACATAATAAGTTGTGTTGGGAGTAAGTCCAGTTAGAACGCAAGAATAAGTTCCTACTCCTCCTGGTCCCGCACTACACTCATTGGTATAGGTTCCACTAGTTGTT
>CAZHQB010000011.1:0-25538 GCA_964534895.1 uncultured Micavibrio sp. | reverse complement strand
AATTTCCCTCAAGTCTAAATCTGAGCCAATGGGCAGAGTTGAACTGCCGACCTCATCCTTACCATGGATGTGCTCTAACCAACTGAGCTACATTGGCAAAATTAAAACCGAGATAACCTCGGTCTTTTTTATGTGGGCCGGGAGGGATTTGAACCCCCGTAGACCGAAGTCGCCTGATTTACAGTCAGGTGCATTTGACCACTCTGCCACCGACCCCATTACACTAGTTTAGAAAACGAAATTCAGAAAGACCACTTAAAAATAAATCTCAAAAGCTTCCAATCTTTTATTTTCAAACTAAATGTGAGCCACTTGTCAGACTTGAACTGACGACCTGCGGTTTACAAAACCGATGCTCTACCAACTGAGCTAAAGTGGCTTATATTTCCTCAACTTATCAATAAAGTAAAAAGTAACAAGTACTAGTATATAATAGTACAAAAAATAATGCAAGATTTACAAATAAACTCATCCTACTGCAACACTCTATCAAGATTTTTCATAGCAACTTGTGCTCTTTTGTGTCTAGGGTCTAACCTCAAAACATATTTGTAACACTCCCTTGCATCCTCAAACTTTTCTTGCTCCATATAATAGTCTCCTAACCGTTCATACTTTTTACTATTTTGCGGATCCTTCTCAATTTTTTTCATAAGTGCTATTTCCTCTATATCACGATCTTCTCCATCATCTATCTTATCACTTATCATACTTTTTTTACGCAAAGATACTATATTTTTCGTATTTCTATTCCTTATAATTTCTCCCGTATTTTCTAATTTTTCTTTTTTTTCATTTAAAGCAATAGCTGTCGTTTTAAGTGTTTGTTTAATTCGTTTCTTTGCTTTATCACCTCTTGTTCGAAAAAATCTTTTACTTTTTTTCAACTTTTCTTTTACCCTTTTTTCACTTTTTATTGAAACACTTTTATTATTTTCTAACGACAAAACACGCACAAGAAACACAATCAAGATAGCAACTGCTAGAATAATAATAATTGGTGGCACAATCAAATAAAGCATATCAGTTCAACAATATTTTTCAACTATTTACACATCAATAATACAACTAGAATGAAAATCGTGCAAATTCTTTAATTTCAATTTTTTCTCCAATTTTTACCACAAGTTCATTCATTAGATCTTCAACAGTCTTATCAGGATTTTTCACAAAGGCCTGTGATAGAAGAGCTGTTTCGGAACGTAATTTTTGTTCCTTTCCTTTCATAATTTTTTCCATAATTTCTTCGGGCTTTCCTTCTCCTTTTAATTGTTCTGCCCAAATTTCTTTTTCCTTTTCTATAAAATCAGCGTCAACATCTTCTGGATATAGACACTTGGGATCTGTTGCTGTTATGTGCATAGCTATATCCTGTGCAAACGCCTGAAAATCTTCATTACGAGCGACAAAATCAGTCTCACAAAAAACCTTAACCATTGCAGCTATTTTTTGATTTGAATGCACATATACACCAATTATCCCCTCACTTGCATTACGATCAGCTTTTTTAAGAGCTTTAGCTTGTCCACTTTTACGTAAAGTCTCAATAGTTTTTTCTTCATCACCATTATTTTCATCTAGTGCTTTTTTTACTTCAACAATACCCGCTCCTGTCATTTCTCTTAATTTTTTTATTTGTTCTAATGTACTCATTTATTATAATGTTAAATATTTATTTATTCTTATTGTTTTAAAGCTTTGCAAACATGTGCAAGTATTGTTGTAAGCGATGATATAGCATCATCATTTGCTGGAATTGGATATGTAATACCTTCTGGATTTACATTTGTATCAACAAGTGCTACAACTGGAATCCCTACATTGTTAGCTTCACGCACAGCAATTTTATCAGCTTCAACATCAGTTACAAACAAAACACCTGGCAAATCTTTCATATTCTCAATCCCCCCCATGCGTCTATCCAATTTCTCAGCCTCTTCCATTTTTTTCATTTGTTCCAATTTTGTATATTTTTTTAAATCACCTTTATCAATTTGATTTTTAAGACGTGTCATATATCGTGTACGTGTGCGAATATTACGAAAATTAGTAAAAGTGCCTCCCAACCATCTTTCTACAACAAAAGGATTACCTGTATATTCTGCTATATCCATAACAAGATCATGAGTTTGTTTTTTTGTACCTACAAAAAGAATTTGTCTATTACTCTTTTTTACAGATACCAAAAAATCTAAAGCTTCTTTTAATAAATCTACTGTTTTTGCAAGATCAATAATACTAATATTATTACGTGTAGTATAAATATATTGCCTCATCTTTGGATTTTTACGTGATTTTTGGTGACCAAAATGCACACCCGCCTTAAGCAAAGCTGGCATAGTTAACTCCACATCATCACAATTATACTTTTCAAATATATTTTTTCTTTTCTTTGAAACAATATCTTCTTTGTTTTGTTCTTCAATTTTATTTTTGCCTCTTCTATTACTTGTCTTTTTTGTAACAACAACTTTATTTAATTTACTCATATCACTTTATCCTTAAATATTACACATATACTTCACAGAGCGATCCTTTATTGATAAAAATTACCAACAGGACAGGATCCTTATAAATATATGCTTGATTAGACTTCTTTAAAAAAGTCTGTTAATTAATACATTATATGATACACGACTTATTTACTCTTGTCAATTAAATAAAACTATGTTAGGCTATATTTTAGTGATATGTGGATGTGCATTTCACTTCTGTTTTTATATTAATTTTTTTGACAACTCTTATGAAAAAAGATATTCACCCAAATTATATAGTCAATGCAACAATTAAATGTTCTTGTGGTGCAGAATTTACTACAGGCGCAACACGGGAAGAACTTATCATCGAATCTTGTTCACAATGTCATCCAGCTTATACTGGCAAGAAAAAAATCGTTGACTCTACAGGTCGAGTTGACAGATTTAAAAAACTAGTTGAAAAAGCAAAAGGAAAGCAAAAAGCTAGAAAAACTGTAAAAAGCAAAGAAAAAAAGAGGCAGGCAAAAGTTGCAAAACAAGCAAAAGTTGTTGCTTAATCATATTTCTCACACAATAAAAGACACCTGCATTCAACAATTAAACGCAACACCCTTATAAATATCAATTTCATTATTCTCATAAAACACAGAGAATAATATTTAACTTTATCGTGCAGAAGCGAGGTTGTACCTCAGTCCGTAACCTTTACTGTATCTGTCACATTTTTTCAAACATGTGGAACTGGTTACAAACCAGTTCCTTGTATTAATTGCAAGTGTTACAATTAATTATTGAACTTAGCACATTTACTAAAAATGTCTTTTTATTTTTGACGTAATGACAAAATTCACGTATAGTTACACACAGTATTAACACATAGATATTATGCAAAATATTATAAACAACGTCAAAAAAGATTACACTAACATAACTGAGCAATTACACAACCCAGATATCATAGAAAATCCTCAAAAAATGATTTCCCTAAGCAAAAAACAATCCGAAATGGAACCAATAATGGAAAAAATTACAGAATATGAAAAAATAATCTCAAATATGAAAGAAAATGCTGAAATTATCAACACAGAATCCGACAAAGAATTAAAACAAATGGCTGTAGAAGAAAATCTAAAGCTAGCTCCAAAAATTAATACATTAGAAAAAAAATTAGAAATACTACTATTACCAAAGGATCCTAATGACATAAAAAATGTCATTGTAGAAATTCGTGGTGGTGCTGGCGGTGATGAATCTGCACTTTTTGCTGCAAATTTGTTCCGTATGTATTCACGTTTTGCAGAAAAAAATAATTGGACAATTTCTATAATTCATTCTAACGTAACTGGTATAGGAGGTTACAAAGAAATCATATTTGAAATAAATGCTTCCACAAATTCAGAACCTGTGTATAAACTTATGAAATATGAATCTGGTGTACATAGAGTCCAACGTATCCCTGAAACAGAAAAACAAGGTCGCGTACACACTTCTACAGCAACAGTAGCGGTTTTACCAGAGGTTGATGAAGTTGACATTAATATTGAAGCAAAGGATCTCCGCATAGATACATTTGCATCTAGTGGACCTGGTGGACAAAGTGTAAATACCACTATGAGCGCCGTTCGTATCACTCATATACCTACTGGCACTGTGGTATCATGTCAAGATGGCAAATCACAACATAAAAACAAAGCTCAAGCAATGAAAGTGCTAAGGTCTAGAATTTTACAAAATGAACAAGCAAAACACGCTAAGGAACTTGGAGATGAAAGACGTTCTCAAGTTGGAACTGGAGATCGCAGTGAAAAAATCCGTACATATAATTTTCCTCAAGACCGTGTTACAGACCATCGCATCAAAAAAAATTGGAGTGGATTAGAAAATATCTTAGACGGTAATTTAGATGAAATTATAACAGCTCTACAAGAAGAAGATATCCGTATCAAATTAGAAAATCAAACAAAATAATTTTTATACTTTAAACTAAAATTATAAAAAACACCCCAGTCTAAAGGCTAGGGTGTTTTTTATTTATTGTCCTTGTATATGTACCGGATCATCAAACGTTGGCTTTGGCGGTGTATAACCTTTTGGATCAGGTTTAACTCCACCAGCAGATTTAACAAAAAACAAAATAATCAAAATAATCAAAGCCCCCAATCCGATCAAACCTAAAGTGATTTGTTTTTTTGTTATATCTAGAGATGTGTTACTCTCTATAAAATCTTGAATTTTTTCAATCATCTTATTATTTTAATTTATTAATATATAAGCTACAATCTACTACTCAATTTCACATCCTGATAACAAGAGTCTTTAGAAGTATTCACTGCCCATCCTATAGATTTACACTTAGAAGTAACAAATGCTTTATTATCACCACCTACAACATACATAGTTATACGTACAACATTATTACTATTGGGCCTATACGTTATTGTCACGCCTTCTGAACTATTATACGGACTTTGTGAATTTTCTTCTGTAGCTTCTGGCATCTTTGTGAGATAAGTTAATGCCTTTTCCATATCTGGATTACCATCAAGCGTATCTATTCCATTGCCACATGTTTTGCTCAAACAAACTATTGTATCATTACTTAATGTTGTTTTGTGACTGTCAAACTGTCCCGCTGCAGCCGAACCAGCTGCCAATCTATACATCTGAGTTCCATATGAAAAGTATCTATTTAATTCTGCTTTTTCTCTACCACTATCAAGTACCATCAAAACCATAGTTGACAAAATTGCAATAATTGCAACTACCATAAGAAGCTCAATGAGGGTAAAACCTTTTTGTATTTTATATTTATTCATAGTTTCAATAATAACTAACTATTATACTTAACAGTATACTACGCATATTAAAATTTTACAATACAATTAACAATAACGTTCACCTTTTTCTAAAAGTTTATTTATAAAATTCCAAATCTCTTATCATTTCAGGCATAATACAAGTAAAGTTGTATCTCAATCACAATATTTATACGCAAAAATAAACTTATAATAATTGCAGGCTTTATTTAAAAAGAATAGCTTTATTTATATAATCAACTGGGGCATAATCATCAGTCAATATTTTATATTCTCCAAAATCAATATCACCTATATCAATAATCTTTTGTGAGAGACTATCTAAAAACAAATCGCCATATTTAAATTTATTTGTTGAATCAAAATCAATCTTATGCCTATTATTCACTCCAACAAGCATTATGTTTTGTACCTTATTTTTCCCCATAGAATCTACAGCAAAAAAATAACTATTAGGGAAAACTTTTCTAAAAGTTTTTATCTCTGAAAAAATAAATGATTGTTTATCCCTAGATAAATCACTCACTGTATTTACAATAAACACACCATCATTATTCAAATGACCTTTAACTAATTTAAAGAATTCTTTGGTGGCAAAATGAGCCGGTATTGTCAAAGAAGCTCCAAATACATCCTCATATATAAAATCATATTGCTTATTACTCATCATCAGAAAACGCCTGCCGCCAATTGAATTTACATTCAGTCTTTCATCATCTTTTAAATTAAAATATTTTTTTGCTATATCATATAATTTACCATCAATCTCAGAAACATCTATTTTTATTTCTGGTAATTCATATAACATCGCCCTTGGAATTGAATACCCTCCTCCACCAATAATTAAAGCTGTTTTTATATTTGGATTAAAAATTCTATATAATTTATAATATTTTGTATATTCTGCAACCAAATCTGTTGGATTTTTTTCATCTAAATATACCGCGCTTTGCATACCTCTATTATTAAACATCAGTCCTCGAATATCTCTATCCTTAAATTTATTCTTTACTACAAAAATATTATGATACATTGTACTGGCTCTATAAACAAAGCCAGTTGCTAAAGCGTCATCTATTAATTTACTAGTAAACATAAAAACACTCAAAAACAAAATTATAAATATATATTTTAACCTATTTCCATTGCTTAAAATTACAGTTGGAATTATACCCAAAATAATTAATAAAGCACTGGTTCCTATAATAATTAAATTAATACCAAATTTTGGAATAAGAATAAAACCAGTTAATAAACTGCCCACTATACTACCTAATGTAGACCAGAAAAATATTCGTCCTGATATTGTACCAATTTTTTTATCGTTAGTATATTTACTTTGAAGCTTAATAGCAAATGGTGACAAAATACCCAACAACAACGAGGGAATAAAAAATAATATCATTGATACAACAAGTGAACCATAAACTACCGAAAATTTCATACTAAAAAATGGTAAAAAAAGCAATCCTAGTGTATGCAACAATAACAAAGCGACGCCACTATATAATATTATAATAAAAAATAAAAAAATTGATGATTTTTTGTCAGCTAAAACACCTCCAAAATAATATCCTATACTTAGCGCACTAAGTATAACTGTCAATATACTTGAAACCGTAAATACATTATTACCATAAAACGGAGACAAAATTCTCGTGGCAGTAATCTCTATCACCAAAACACAAGCACCTGTTAAGAAAACAGTAAAAAATAAAAAATTGTTTTTGATAAAATTCATAAATAACAAATTAATTTAGCTTATAATATTTCTGTAAATTGTCAAAAGATATCAGTCCACTAACTAATCTAAAAATAATACGTGACATAAACAAACTGGCAACACCAAAATAACCTGCTAAAAAAATTATACTAATAACTACTATATACACAATAGCTCCATAAACCATAGAAAGATTATACTTTTTATAACCATCTCTCGAAATACTAGACAAGAGCCAATTATACAATGACGCAAAAAAATGAACTACAATATAAATACCAGCAAGCACAACCCATAGCCACACAAACCTATACTGAGAGCCATATAATAATATAATAACAGCAACTATTCCACTTGAAACAAAAACTAACGGAATAAAAGTTCTAGTAAATAAAACATTTATCTTTTTAAATATAATTTCACCTTTTATTCGATTTGAACGTACTGTAGGAAAAAATACATTAATAAACAATTGTATAATACGTGATCCTACAGTAACAGAAGCCATAAAATAAACGGCATATATACCTCCAATTTTTGTACCAAGTATTGCTACAATAATTATTTTATCAATATTTTTTATAATTCCACCAACTACAGTACCAATCACACCAATTATATTATACCTAAAAATTGTCTTTATGGTATTTTTTGTTATCCTATCTAATACAAAATTCCTATAAATTTGACTCACACCAAATACACTAAACACAAAGCCTCCTATAGACAAAGCCCAAACATATGAAAAATAATTG
This sequence comes from uncultured Micavibrio sp., assembly GCA_964534895.1. Taxonomy (GTDB): domain Bacteria; phylum Patescibacteriota; class Minisyncoccia; order Moranbacterales. The sequence continues at coordinate 17,767 of CAZHQB010000011.1, read as the reverse complement.
ATATGTTTCAACACAAAAAATAAAATGACTAAAACAATCACTACAGTCAGTGCTTCCAATACCTTAAATATTGCCTGTAAACTAAATTTATTTTTAGCACGTAAAAAGGCATCTGTCATTGATTTAAAAGCGAATGAAAATGCTAAAATTATAATTCCACCAAATATTATATATGATATATTTGCTGACATAAATAATTTATAAACCAACCATGCAAGAAATGTGAATATAATAACATTGCACAAAAATAAAAAAATGATTGATGATATAAATTCAGATTTTTTATAAGATTTTGGCGATAGAAAATACAATGTCGATACATCTAATTGAAATACAAAGAAAAGTGATAATATCTGTGCAAAAGAAAAGACTACCGAATATTTACCATATTCTTCTGGACCTAATATTCGAGCTACCATAATACTAACTGCAAAAAAAATTGCGAAAGCACTCAAACCTCCAGCAAATGACAATATTATATTTTTTGCAAAAATCACAGTACGTTCACCCGCTTCACTACCAAAGAGAAAACGATGTGCCGTATTTACATAAAACTTTAATTTATTTTTCATAAATTTTTTTACTTCTATCAATTACAATTTTATAAATTTTCATTAATTGTTGATAATATTTTTCTTCATTGTTCAAATTATGAATATATTCTCTTGCTTCCTTACCCATCAATTGCACAAGTTTGCCATCTTTAATAAATCTCTGCATTGTATTAGCTAAATTTTGAACATCTCCAGCTTTAAACACAAAGCCACTTTTTCCATCCTCTATCATTTCTTTAGTACCACCAAGATCAGACACTATTGCAGGTGAACCAAAAGCCATAGACTCTGAAATTGCAATTGGTGAATTATCATACCATATAGAAGGCAAAACAGCAACGGCAGAATTTTTCATAAGTTGTAACCACTTTTCACTACCTTTTTTACAAAATCCCACAAAATCTACCACATCTTCAACTTTATTATTCTTGATATGTTGTCGCAAAAATTCCTCATATGGACCAGCACCTGCAATAACAAATTTCCAGTCATTTAATATTTTTTTATTCTTTAAAATTACCATAGCATCTACTGCGATATCCAACCCTTTTTCGTCTGAAATACGTCCCATATATAAAAATATTTTCCTCTTTTTGTAATCACCTGTATATATATCAAAATTAAGCACATTACGAAGCATTTTTATTTTTTCTTTTGGGATTCCATACCTTATGACCAAATCTCGCATAAACTGACTAGGCGCTAAAAAAATATCCACATTATTATAAAACTTACACCATTTATTTATATATCCCTCTATCATTGCAACAAAACTCTCACTATATGAATTATTAATCGATTTATTAAATAATAGTTTATAATATTTACCATTTTTACATGAATTATCAATTTTACCATGTGCAAACAATTTATAATTTGGACATATGACATGATAATCTGATAATTTAAAAACTATTGGTACTCCGTTTTTTTTAAGTACAGATAAAATTCCTGGGGTTAAATAATGATAAATATTATGTACATGCGCTACATCAGGCTTCTCTTTAGTTAATAATTTATTAAGCCTGTTGACTGCATCACGATTATAAATTACACGTGGAATTAGCCATAATTTACGAAAAATATTTTTAACCTCCCGAATATCAAAATGTTCTGCAAAATATTCACTATATTTTGATATCTCATTATCTTTATCTTGCATAGAAAAAATTATAATTTTATGACCATTCTTTTCTAATATTTTTTTTGTCTCAAAAAAAGCCGATACTGATCCACCACCGCGTTTTTTACTATAATATTTATGTATTTGTAATATTTTCATGATATTTAATTTTATCTTAAAGATATGTGTTATAATAAAAATATGAATACTAATTTATCAATATTATCCAAACAATCTACAGGAATACTACTTATTATCGGAATCCTTGGTATTTTTGTTATTACTTTAACACAAACACTGTCTATAGTCACAGTTGTTGGATTACTATTAGTCTTATTTATTATAGCATCTTTTTTGTACAAACCATTATTTGGTTTTTTAACTATTGTGATACTTAGAACTTTCGTTGATTTTTTTTCTTCTTATTTTTCACTATCAATTACAGAAAATATTCAACTAAACATTGCTTCTATATTTGCGCTACTGCTTATTGTATTATCAATTATTTTCATTGCACTTTATTGGAACTTCATTCCAAAAATATATTTAATTGCACCTTTTTTGTTATTTATAGGATTTAGTATCATCAGCATTTTCTATTCTATTGACAAAACTGCTACCATTCAAGAAGCCATACGTCTAATAAGTATATTTTTATCATTTATTACAGCATATATCTTAACACTAAAGATCTCACAAGCACGAGAAATAATTGTCTCAACTATTCTAATATCTGCCATTGTCCCAATAATGTTTGCAATTTATCAATTTATGACAAACTCAGGTATAACTGATAGCACTGGCACAGAGGGTAGATTGTTTGGTACATTTACACACCCAAACGCTTTTGCATCATTTTTACTTCTACTAGTAGCAATACTAACATATAAAATTTTTGCAATAAATATCAAATATCCTGAAAGAAATTTTTCTAAAGTCTTAATATTTTTTGTCATTACAATATTGATACTTACTTTTAGTCGTGGAAGTTGGTTAGCCTTGCTAATATTCTTTACAATTTTTAGTTTAATTAAGGCTCCTAAATTACTTTTTATTATATTTAGTTTTATTGTTTTATTATTCTTTACATCTCAAACAGTTCACGACAGAATAGAAGATATTTACAATCCACCATCAAATAGTTCTATAAGATGGAGAATAAAACAATGGAAAAATGCTATTTCTGCATGGCAACTATCACCAATATATGGTTATGGATCCGGTACAGAGATAAAAATACATGAGCAAGAATTAGGCTTTCATGCTGGTAATCCCTATACTCACAATGATTTTATAAAATCATTACAAGAAACTGGCATAATAGGTTTTATATTATTTGTATTTTTAATTCTCACAACAATTTTATTCCTTATTAAACAATATCATGACATCAAAAAGACAGATGAAAAATTATTTGTATTAGTTGTACTATTATTCTTTATATCTGAAATAGTTTTCGGAATGAGCTCAAATATATGGAGAGGTACAGCAGTAGAATGGCTTATCTGGACGCTAGTAGCTAGTGCACTTTCTATAGAAAAAACAATTCCCAAACTAACTCATAAATAAATATTTATATACTATTTATTTCTTTTAATAATAAATTATAATTTTCCATTATCATATTTTTTTGCTCTTTCGTAATATTTTTTACAAATAAACCTTGTTCCATAACACGTACAAATCTATTTATAAAAAGTGGCGTATTTCTAGTATTATTGAAGTATTTAAAAATATATTCCTTTGGCTCAAAGAAAAAATGTACAGTATTATCCTCCTGATAAAAACTAGTCTCACGTGATATATTAAGTCCAATTTCCTCTAAATCTCTCAATTGTTTTCTTATTATTTTTTTTTCGTCTTCTGCTAATTGTTTTTTTTGTAAGTTATAAATATTTTTTTGAAATACATTTAAAGCATAATCTAAATCTGCAATATTTCTTCGCATTTTATTATAATGATCATTTTGTTCCAAAATAATTAATTCTACAATATAGTCAATACCAGATTGAATACTAAGTGCAACAATATACGATGTAAAACATAAAGATGCAATCACAATAACACTTAGTAATATATGCTTTAGATTTATTTTATTTCTCATATAAATTTATTATAACACATTGATATATATTTCATAAATTTAAAAAGCCATCAAATTATATAAATTTAATGGCTTTTGAATTTTGCGCTATTTGATTGCTTGTGCAATCATTTTCGCGCGATTCCTCTTTGCCTCATATTTTTTAGTTCTCGATGCCCAAACGGCACGAAATACATTGTCAATTTTTATCGTGCCTATGACATCATACAATTTGGAGCCATTCCCACCAAATACCCATCGTGGGTTGAATAACTTGACGTCCAGCATTTCCTCATTGTACCAGGAAATTTTGGAGCCAAGACCACCTTGCATAAACCACGAGTCCTTACCCCATAAATAACCGGATCCAACGTTAATCGTTGGCGTAATTCTCCAACGATTGTTTTCATCTAAATACACATCATAGATGTCGAAATCTCCGCCAAAACGAAAAACTCGATTATCATAAGCATATACCTCACTCCTTCCTTTTGAATCAGAATAACTAATATTAAAAGGGTGAATATAGTGTGCATATAGACTCCACTTTGGAAACCATTTCTCACCATTGCTCCGACGTAATTCGGAGTCATAGCCTATGCCAAATTCCCACTGCATCTCATCTTGATGAGATGCAAAAGCTTTAGATGGAACCCAATAATCGGTTTTCTGATGCAAAAGTCCTACATCAAAAGTAGTCTCCTCATCAGCACTGTGATTATAAACACCGCTAATGCCACCACCGATTTTCTTATATCGATAATGAGACCACCGATTTTTAGACTTTTTGAATGTATCTCCTTTTCCCTTGCTATAGGAAAGATATCCGCCCAAATCCATTTTTCCACTCCTAAGTGGACGAATATGAGTTTTTACTCCAAAACTGTGCCCATGCCTCTCATTGTCCTCATTATTGAATGGACTGAATCTGGAATAATCAACATTGAATGTGTCCACGGATTTAAGTCCGCGAAACTTCACGCTCTGTTTTTTATTAGTATCATTCCCTGCAAATGCAGGAACTGATAACAACAACAACATACACATAATGATTACTTTATTCATCGCCTATTCCTCCTATCCCTTTAAAAGTTTTTTCTTTATAAAGCTTTAAAAACTCCCAAACACTAGCGACTCGCACTTTGCTTCTAGTGATTGTGTTTGAATCTTTTAAAACAACCGATTTCTTGTGTTTGGCTGCTTCTTGAACAACAGGCTTTTTTACTTCCTTTGTTTTTGTTATAGGCCGTTGTATCCTATTTGCCACATATTCTTCCACGCTCTCCTTCTTTTGTGATACAGGAAAACGTTTGTAGCTATATCTTTGCGTCTCACAAAAAGACTCCTCTAAAGTAACCACTTTATTAATTATATGATTACCTTTTTTGCGTAAAGCCAATGCCTCAAGTGGCATTGTCTTACTAAGTGGCGTATATAAATGCCACCAGACATCTTTTTGTGCATCGTAGGCAATTACATCATCACCTATTTTATATCTGACTTCATTACCTTGAATGTTCCCACATTTCCAAGTTGATGTGTCAGGCTTCTGCAAAAAATTTTTCCACATATTACCATAAACTCCAAGATCTTTCAGAATTTTTTTGGTAATAGTGCTTGCAAAAGTTACTTGTGGCACAAATAATAACCACAATAATAACATAGCTATAATTTTCATCTCATGTCCCCCATATTTTTCATATATTCCTTCTGATATAGGTGATACATAAATGCCAACTGCTCAGACATGTCTCGTCTTTGACACATGCCTCTAGCAGTACATACATTCCACCTATCATCCAAAAAACCTGCAATTCCACTGTTAATGACACTAGAAGCAAATCCAATCGCCATCACTTCTGGCGTGCCAAGCGGTAGTTGCAACCCCGACAAAAACCTCTGCCAAGGCGTAAGTCTCGGATTACGACTAAGAAGTTTCTTCATTTCATCTTGGGATAAATAACTTACTACAACTTCTCCATCTGGAAGTTCTAACCCGCTATTCATTTCATCCAAAAGTCTTGTCCGAAACTCTTCCCATTTAGGATCACCTTCTTTGATAGAAATTTCTTGTACAGCACTCCCTACAAATTTTACGCCAAAACTAGCAAGGCGCTTATGATATGCTTTTTCAATAACGGGAATTGTTTTACCAATTTCCTTCATTAAAGATATAGCATATTCTCTGTCATCTTCAAATTTTCTATAATCATAATACACTCCATTTGACTTATTATCGTCAATTATTGTGTATTCATATCCGATTACAGAACCAATCGGAGAAGCCATCCAAACTCCTCCATCCTTGTTAACTAGAACAAACGCATACTTTTTATCCATAAGTTCTTTTTTGTTTCCCAAAACAAAGCATTCCATAGGAGCTGGTATTCTCCAAGGATTACTTGCAAAAGCATATTCTTCCATGCTAAAACAACTACCTTGAATTACAGGTGCCTGTTCATTGTCAAGAGACACGCCCACAAGTGGCCAAACTCCTCTCACTCCATAATCTACCTCTACCATAAATCTTGGCGGAAGAGCACCAACAAATTCTACGATGGTCCCGCCAGCCTTCTCCATTTTATCTGGATGGGTAATCGTATTTGATTGCTCTGGCTGAGCAAGCGCAAAACTCGGCAAACTCCGCTGAGCACAACCACCTGACATTAAACTGACAAGCAACAAAAAAACATATATCCTGTTCATATTTTACCCCCTCATATCAATTTGTTAAATAACTTCATAATCACAATCTATAAAGATTATGCAAAAGTATATAAATTTATATCACATACTTTTGCATCAACATCTATAAATAATGTAAATATATTTTGATTGTTAACCATACCACGAAATCAATAAATAGTCAACACCATATACCTGCATTCAATAATTAAACGTGATACTCTTATAAATCCATGTAGAAACGAGGTTGTGCCTTGAACTATAACATTCACCATGTCAGTCACATAGTGCAGGAGTGAGGTTATACTTCGATCCATAACATTTACCGCATCTGTTTCCTACAATGATTTATCCACTGTAGCATCATCCCAATCAATTAAAATTACAAAAATAAAAACCGGGTACAATTCGTTAGAATTGCCCCGGATTAAACTATTTTTATTTTGCAATGCCGATGACAAGTGTCGCAAAACGACCCCCATCACCAGTGTTGCCAAATGTCTTGTATGGGACAAAATCATGCCCCCACCTTTGACCAAGAGCAGTCAGATTATACATCTGATTGCTCTTGAAGCATTTTAAGGCATATATGTATTTACCTTTACGAGTAACAAGTTTAAACTTGTACCCGATTGGGTTCATTTCGAGACGCAATTGCGTCTCGGTGCCGATGGCACCTTCCGGAAAGTTTGCCCATGCATAAGTTGCTGGCCAAGGAACGTCTTTACAAGTTCCTTGTGCCACCTCTTCTCCAGTTGCGTCACGGTAAACTACTACCTTCCGTTCCACAACCTTAGGATGCCGAGCTTCTAACTCAGCGCAACGCTTACGCATTTGTTCGCACAGCTGTTTGAGATTATCAATCTCCAGTTGCTTGATGCGCAACTGATCAATATTAACCTGACGAAGATTCGCCCGATCAATATTAAGTTTTTGGATCTTGAGTTGCTTGATACGCAACTCTTCTGTAATTTCAGCAAGCCGCACTTTTAGCTTATCAACTTCCATCTCCTTAATGTTTAACTTCTCAGTGATATTCATCATCTTGACATTAAGACGATTCAAATCTACAGCATCCGCCTGGATGCGATCGACTCGAAAGGTGGTTTTTTGGTTTTTCAACCATTCTCTGTATAAAGGTTGCCCTTTTTCCAGAGCGAGCTGAAATTCTTCTGCGGTCCTGGGATATTCAAATTTGGCCCCAGCTGCAACTTTATTAGGATCAGAAATCCCATTGTGTCCCATAAGGACTACGAGATTCCAACCGTTCTGGTTACACAACTGGATGAGCGTTCCGCCCCGAGGAACAGTTCCCTCAAAGACATTCCCCAAGATTTCAACAATCTGGGAAGTGTTCCCTTTTACCTCCGCAACACTGCGTTGCAAAGATGTAAACTGCTCGTCAAAGTACACTCTATCGAGTTGTTCACTTGCCTGCGCAAAGTTCGTGCAAACGACCATTGCCATCATGAAAAAAAATATTTTTTTCATTTTTATACCTCCTTTTTTTAAATTAAATAACTAACCACAGAGCCATCTTTGACTCTCCATGTAACAAAAAATTTTACTTTTTATTACACAGGAGAACCTATGATAATTATGAACAATTATCAAAGCATTAATCATTGATATATTACACTACCACAAAATACCATTATATACAAGTGGTAAAATTCTACATTCAACAATTAAACGCAATACTCTTATAAATCCATGCAGGATCGAGGTTTTGCCTCGGTCCGTAACATCTACCGCATCCGTCACATTTTTTCAAACATGTGAAACTGGTTATAAACCAGTTCCTACAATGATTTTAAATGTTGCAATTAATTATTGAGCTTAGCAATATTGTTGTCAACCGAAACTATTTTTAAAAAATATCTGCAAAACTTTACCAGACATTCTTATCAATTACAAGCATTTAATTATTTTTGTGAAAATTACTAATTCTCTCATGTAATTCTTCTATATCTGTATTTGGTGTTATTGCTTCTTGTTCTATAACGTTTATTTTTTCATCATCTATATTTTCTTCAAATTCTATAGTTCCCTGCACATCATTGTTAAAATGATTTTCCACAATATTAGACACATCTTTATTATACTTGTCATATTCTGTATCTATTGTATCATTTGACACAACCTCATCATTTGTTTCAGTTTTTGCTATAAAATTAAAACCACTTGGGAAAAAATATAAATACACAATAGCCAAAATAAATCCCAATATTCCTCCAATAATTGTGTTTGGCAAGATGCGTGGTAATGTGGGTTGTAATGGCGTATTCGGACCATCAATAAGCTTTATATGAACACGTTCACCTCCACCATGATATGCTTCACTATTTACAGTCAAAGCATATGCGATTGCTTTAGCTGTTTCTTCTGCTGTTTTACGAGATTTATCTACCACACTAATACGTAAAATCCCAGTATTATTTACTTTCTTTACTTTAATAATCTTTTTCCACTCCTTTTCCCGTTGTTGTGGGTCACGTGGAAATTTACGACGCACGTCAAATGGAGCCTCCTGTACAGAGTTAAAAAAAGTTGTGGTATAAATTACACGTGTAAAAATATTACTCAAAAATTCAGCAGATTTAGTTGCTCCAAAAGCATCAACTTTTTCATTTGACTGTTCTTGGATAACTATAACAGAAACATCACTTTGATATTTTGCCGGCAACATAACTGACACAGTAAATGCTACAAATGCAAACAGACTAACAAGAGTTAAAACTAATTGCCATCTTTTAATAATATCTTTTATTGTTATATTTTTATTCATATATTTACTTTAAATAAAATACTTAATTTCATTAATTATCTAATACTAATTTTTTATTATATCCATCAATAGAAACGCATTGACGTGTAATATATTTTTGAAATGTCAGTCTTAATTTTGGAGATTTATTTCGCATCTCTAAATATTTTGTTTTTGCAACATAATCTTGAAATGCATAGAAAAATGCAATCATAAATCCATATCTCCCATCTAAAAACCCAAAACGTAAAATATACATATATACAAATCTGAAAAATGATACGAACGGAATAAATGTCCAAATATCTTTAATCACTGCTTTTGTATAAAAAGGATTTGTAAAAAATGCTATCCAATTTATTCGTGTCATACCTCTTTCATAAATACGTAACATATAATTTGCTTGCCATGTGGAATATCTATTAAATTTCTCAAAAAACTGATCTAATGAACGATCCGAATAATGCAGTATATCTCCTTTAATATTTTTCATTTTATTTTTTTTCAAAATAATATGTGCATGTACATTTCTATCTTCATATCTACAACTTCGCCTAAATAATCTAATGTTATAAAGTGGATATCGCCCACCCCATCTAAGGAATTTCCCTAAGAAAAAATGTTTCCGTGCAATACCAAAACCATCATAATTATCAATTTCACCATTAGATAAAAGCTTTTCAATATTTTTACGTAATTCCTTTGTAACAACCTCATCACTATCAAGTAAAAGTATCCACTCATTCTTTGCTTGTGGAATCGCCCAATTTTTTTGCTTAGCGCTATATATGTATTCATGTTGTACAATACGTGCTCCATAACTTTTTGCAATTTTAATAGTATTATCTGTAGAAAAAGAATCCACAACAAAAATTTCATCAGCCCACAAAACAGACTTAATCGCCTGTGCTATCAGATCTTCCACGTTATATGTAGGTATAATAACCGTTATTTTGTGACGTCTTTGAGTCATATTTTTTTACATCTCAGTCATTAATTACTATTTTTCACTTTTCGTTATTTTAAAATAACTATTAACTATACCAAAAAAACATAAGTCTGTCAATAGCTAGTTATAAAAACAAAAAAGTCACCTAATATAGTGACTATTTGATATAAATCCCCCACTTGTTTTACTTGTTTGTGATCCCACGGAGAATCGAACTCCGGTTTCCAGGATGAGAACCTGACGTCCTAGCCGCTAGACGATGGGACCGATTGATAAAAACGTACAAAATTGATTATATCAGTGAAACTCAAAAAAATCAATACTCACAAAATTAAGAAATTCCTTAATGTTTTTCAAAGTAACAAAAACTACAAATGTTCTTGCACTAAATATTTTTTATCTTTATCTTTTATTAATTTTACAATAGCACGCTCAAAACCAGTACTATGCCTTGCTCCTTTAAAAAGGATAACATCATTTTCATCAATGTATTTTTTTAAAAATTCTCCAACCTCATCTGTGTTTGCAAAATAATCATCTCCATATTTATTAAAACTATAAATTTTTTTAAAAGCTAAATCTTTTGCATACTTTTGAGCAATGCCATCATCATTCACTAAGATAATAATATCACATGATTTTCTAATATATTCCACAGCAACTTTATATGATTCCTTTGTATAATCTCCTAATTCTGCCAATCTACCTAAAACATAAATTTTTCGTCCTTTTGTATTAATTTTTTTCATTAACTCCGAACCATTTTTAACTGACTCGGGCAAAGCATTGTACGAATCATCAATAATAATTGAATTCCTAACTCCTTCAAAAATACGCATTCTACCAGCAACTGGAACAAAATTATATTCTAATGATTTTAATATTTCACTTAAATTCAATTTATACACATCAACAACAGCGCTAAGAGCACTTACACTATAACCAAAATGTTCACCAAAAACACTTTTTAAATTCACTTTCATATTATTACTTAAAATAACATTAATTCCTTGTGGCATATCGCTTTGATAGTTAATACGAACATCTTTAAATTTATAATCTGCATTTTTACCAAATGTTTTCTTATTATAAATATCAAACTTATTTTTTTTAAATTCTTTTACCAATGTTTTATCATCTCCATTATAAATAATCATTCCCCCCTTCTTCATAAAAAGTGCTAACGTTAATTTTTCATCAACAAATTCTTGTCTATTCTTAAAAAATTCCATATGTGCCATAATTTTTGGTAATTTTGTAAATACCACAATATCAGCTTGCAATAATTTTGCATTCTTTTTTATTTCTCCTGGATAATTTGCACCTACCTCCACAATCAACACTTCTGGATAATTTTTATCAAAAATTACACAAAATCCTTTTATTATATTTTTAAACCACTCCCCTACAACTGCATTGTAAGTTTCTAAATCTAAAATAGTCAAAAGTACGCCAATATCTGAATTAAAACCTTTTGACGATTTCCTCACATTATAAAACGAATCTTGTAATCCAGCATAAAGAATCTCCTTAGTAGTAGTTTTGCCAACTGTCCCTGTAATAGCAATTATTTTTGGCTGTTTTAAAAATAAAACAAATTTCGATTCTAAATATAATATATAAATTACTATATTTTTTAAAAAATCTTTCATATAAAAATATCATTACTCTTTAATTTGCTCTGTTGGTGCTATATTATAAAAATCAAGTAAATACTTCATAACCTTACCAAATGTAGGAGCCGCGCTTGATTCTGCCCATATAACAGTTTTAGGATTATTCATACGTACAACAATCACAAATCGTGGATCATTAATTGGACCATATCCCGCAAATGTACCTATTGTTTGTGCATTATCATAGCCCTTTTTGCCTGTATTTGCAACCTGTGCTGTACCAGTTTTACCTCCTATTAAATACCCAGGAACATCAGCACGTTTTCCGTGCCCATTTACTACTACACTCCTAAGCATTTTTCCAATTTGTTCAGAAACTTTTTGACTTATCACACGATGTACCACATATGGCTCTATAATTTCCTTTGTTCCATCAGAATGTACTATTTTGTCAATAATTTGAGGTTTCATCAAATTCCCTCCATTGGCTAAAACACTATATGCAACCGCAAGTTGTAATTGAGTAACGGTAATCCCCTGGCCAAAAGAAGCTGTATAAAATTCAACATTTCTATTTAAATGCTGAAGATTTCTAATATTTCCATCTGCCTCAGCTGGCAATTCAATACCAGTTAACTTACCGAATCCAAAACGCTCTATATAATCCCTAAATTTTTTATTACCAACAAGTTTTTCAACATAAATAACACCAGTATTTATAGATTTTTCTAATACTTGTGTCATAGTCTGCAGGCCATAAACTTTTTCTTCTGAATTTTTTATTGTATATTCTGCAACTTTCACTTGTCCAGTATCAGTATATGTTGTATTAGGAGATACTTTACCGCTATCAAGTCCTATAGCCATAGTAATAGGTTTAAAAACCGAACCTGATTCATATTCTTCTGAAACTATATTATTACGAAATACAGAAATATCTTTTACTTCATTGTACTTATTTGGAGTAAATGTTGGATAGTTAGCCAATGCTATGATTTTTCCAGTTTTTGGCTCCATCACAATTATTGATCCATCATCTGCATCAAATTCTTTTACAGCTTTTTTTAAAATACGTTCAACTTCATATTGTACAGTATAATCAATTGTCAAAAATAAATCATCACCATTTTTCTTTTCAAATACCGTACGTTTTGAATTTGTAAGCCATCCTCCGCGCGCATCACGATTTTGTATTACCTTACCATCAGTACCATGTAATGCTTTATCAAAATATGCTTCAATACCATATCTTCCAATATATTCTTTACCATCAGAACCCACAAAACCTACAACATGCGCTGCTAATGAATCTCCTGGATAAAAACGAAAATATTCTGGCAAAAAATGCAATCCTTGAATATTCATCTCCAAAATATGATTTTTTTCATCACGATCAATTTTGTGACGTATAATTTCATAAGCATCATTACGTTTAGATATTTTTTGTAAAATTGTATCATAATCCACACCAAAAGCAACCGAGATTTGCTTTGCAACACTAATTATAGAATCATCACCAACTTCTATAGGTGACAAATAAGCCATAAAATATTCACGATTAACCCCAAGCGGATAAATATCATCTTGGTTTTTCAAAAAGATTTCACCACGTGAAGAAAGAATATTCTTTTCTACATTATGTTGTTTAAATGCTAAGTCTTTATATTCTTTATGCGCAATCACCTGCACAAAATATAATTTTACTATAAGTAAAAGAAATACAACTACAAAAAACAAAAACAACACCGATATACGCGAGTATTTCGATGTTTTTTGTTTTTTCGTACTAGTTTTAGTATATTTTTTATTTTTCATATTACAGAACTTTAATATATTATTTCATTATGATATCTATATCTTTTTACAATCTATCTATAATATGCTTCATAAAAAATATAATCACAATTTATAACACTGTTATAATACTAATATATAAATACCTTATTTATCAAGTGCTACACGCGTGTCTTGATCAATATATATAGGTTCTGTAATTTCTTTCATATTTTTATTTTTTATAATATTTTCAATACTTTCCAATGATCGCAATTGAGCTTCTTGAATTACTAAATACTCATTTTCACGTGTAAGTTCTTTTATATCTTTCTCCATTTTATAAATTTTATCGCCTTTCATAGTAATTTCATTTGTACTAAATAAATACAATATTCCCACAAAAACTATAAGAACCATCATAAAAACACCGATAGAACTAAATCCTTGAGCGGTTGTATGTTTTTGTATTTTTCTTTTTTGACTGCCTCGACGATATACACAATATGAACGTCTTGAGACACTATTAAAATTTGGCATGTTGGTTTTAATTTAACCAACGTGCCCCCCTCACACGTTTATAAATTTTTGTTTTTGCTTATTTAACCACACAACTAACAATAAATTATAGATAAAACTATACTAAAAAAATCTAGAGTATTCTAAAATCTATAACTTTTCCACGATGCGCAATTTTGCACTTCGTGATCTTGGATTATTTTGAATCTCATCATTTGATGGCGCAATCGGTTTTTTTGTAATGAGCTTAATTTGTGGCTCATGATTACAACAACACACTGGTAAATCTTGTGCACAAACACATCCCCTAGCATTTGTACGAAAAATATTTTTTACCAATCTATCTTCACCTGAATGAAAAGATACAACTCCAAATCGTCCAGAACTCCGTAAAACATCTATTCCCTCTGTAAGAAAAATTTTCAAATGTTTAAATTCATTATTAACTGCAATACGAATTGCTTGAAAAGTACGTGTTGCTGGATGAATTTTTGATTTTCTCCTTGCATTCATTGGAATTACTCCAACAATTATATTTGCAAGTTCACGTGTTGAATTTATTGGACGAGAATTGCAAATCGCATCAACAATCCGTCTTGCAAATTTTTCGTCACCATAATCAAAAAGTAACTGTACAAGAATTTCATCGTCATATTCATTCACAATATTCATTGCACTTAATTTTTGATTTTGATCCAAACGCATATCAAGCTGACCATCATTAGAAAAACTAAATCCCCTCTTAGTTTCTTCAATTTGATCAGATGATAATCCTAAATCTGCAACAATTGCATCTACATATTGAATATCAAAACTTTTTAAAATTTCTCTTATATGAGAATAATTTGAATGAACTATATGAATCTTTTTTGCTATTTCCGTATACTCTTTTTCAAATTGCTTGATTGCTGTAATATCCGCATCAATTGCAATAAGCATCCCTCCAGGCATTATCTTTTTATAAATTTCTAGTGTATACCCACCACCACCAAGTGTTGCATCAACAACTATCATTCCCTTTTTTAATTGCAACATGTCAACTATCTCATCACGCATAACTGGAATATGTTTTGTGCTTGTCATACCATTTCACTGAGCAATTAATATACACCTAACTTTCCTAGATTCTCTGCAATCTCATCAGTATTCTTTTCTGCATTTTTTTTATATACCTCCCAACTTTTTTCATCCCAAATTTCCAATCTATTAAATAATCCAGCAACAATAATATCTTTTTTTATACCAGCATATTCTTTCAAATATTCTGGCAAAAGAATACGCCCTTGTGCATCACTAAATACATCAGTAGCTCCCGCAAGCATAAGCCTTACAAATGACCTTGTACCAGCCTCACCAATTGGCATTGTCCCCAGTTTTTCAGCAAGTTCCTGCCAAGTCTTCATGGGATACACAAACAAACATTTATCAAGTCCCCTCGTAACGACAATATTTTTACCCAAATCCTTACGAAACTTTGATGGCAATGCAAGACGTTTTTTTGCATCAACAGAATGATTGTATTCGCCAATAAACATATAATGTGCTTCCTTAAATTTCACCACTTTTCACCACTTTTAGGTCTATGATGACATTTTACACCACTTTACTAGAATACGTCAATATGCTAAATTCAACTCCAAATTGTCAAAATGCCTTATTTGCGTCAGATTATCCACAAGTTATCCACAATTATACCTCTTTGCCTTAAATAAATTGCTAAAATTCACTGCATTGCCTACATTTCATATATTAGATAAAATTTATACAATCCATTATCTTAAACAGGTTTATTATCATAATTTTTGTATAAATTAAGAAAATATTAAAAAGCCTAATATGAAAAATATAACTTCATATTAGACTTTTTATCTATACGCCTTTATTTATAGATTCTCTTTCCGGCCATTAGCCCTCTACCTCTTAATGATGTTTGACTCTTTACATGAAAATTTGGACGCTTTAATTGTGTAGATCTTCCAATAAATTTTTTTCCAGTTTTAACATCAAAAAATTCTGTTTCTTCTTGCTCATTTTCAAAAACCATATTACCATCTACAAACATTTTTTTATATTTGTCTCCAAAAATTTTTTTTATATTATCTTGTACTTCATAATGTACAATGTCATCATTTGGCATACTCCGTTTTTCCTTTATATTTTTGTTAGATAAATGTTTGTGTGAATAATTTACATCATGATTTGCACGATCAACTCTTGAATTGTGCAATGGAGATTTTGTCATTAAATGTTTTTTTGAGATTATTCCTAATCCAAGCTCTTTTGCTAGTGTATTTATCTCACCAACATCAAAACTATCATCAAAACCATATTTAAATCCAGCTAATATACTTTTCAATTCTTTTTTTGTTACACCACCTCGACGATATTTTTTAAGTTCTTTAAATAATTGCATTCGTTCTTTTTTTTGATTTAAAACATTTTCTTCTTGATCCTTTTGTGCAATATCTTGCATCGCTGAAGAATTATGGATATTGTCACCCATCAATTCCCCTCTTTTGTAAATAATTTTTTTTGACATTTTTTTGAATATACTAAACTATAACATTAAACATATAAAATACTTTTCTACTTCCCATTATAGCAAATTATAATACTTTTCTCAAAATAATTTTTACACCATTTGACAAAATATAGTTTTGGGTATATACTCATAATATAAATAAT
The DNA here is from genome assembly GCA_964534895.1 of uncultured Micavibrio sp. Taxonomy (GTDB): domain Bacteria; phylum Patescibacteriota; class Minisyncoccia; order Moranbacterales. The sequence goes on along the minus strand of CAZHQB010000011.1, from coordinate 1,013 downwards.
TAATTATTTTTTTATTGTGTATTTAATTAAAAAACACCTTAAAAAATCAATAAATATATGTCAAATTTAGATGGAACAGGCCCAAAAACTGGTCGTCAACAAGGACGATGCGGTAAAAAACAGAATCAACTGCAAATGATATCCTGGGAAGACACAGGCAACGATCCGACAATCGTGGTCTCGGAAGAAATAGAAGGATAAATAATAACAGACTTTCTATGAAAGAAAATTTGTCATAAATTCTAGATGCTAAGGGGTGAGTTATTTTAGACAATTAAACTAGCTCACTTCTTATATCTTTAGTATATCATCTCATTTATCCTTAATGATAAATAACATCCTAATTATTAAAAATAATTTTTAATTAAATAAATTCATGTCTAGACCTAGATTAAGAAGGCAAATCCGCCAGTATCCTAAATGTACTTATTTTAAGCCCAATGGCATTCCAGTAAGAAAACTAAAAATAATAGAATTAACCTTTGAAGAGTTGGAAGCTTTGCGTTTAAAAAATATTGAAAACTTAAATCAAACCGAATCTGCCGAAAAAATGCAAACATCTCAAAGTACTCTTCAAAGAATTTTAGATAGTGCTTATAAAAAAATTACTTTAGCTCTAGTCAATGGTCACGCCATTAAAATTTGTAATAACTAACTAATAAACAATAATAAATCTATGCTAACAAATTTAAGACTTAGAAATTTTCCTAACTCTTTTTTTTCAATCACTTTAGGGTTAGCTGGTTTTACCATTGCTTGGCAAAAAGCTGAACATATCTTTGGTTGGGACTTTGGACTTAGTCCAATTCTTTTTGGTATTGTCTTAACTTTATTTGCCTTAACCACTTTAATTTATTTAACTAAGTGGATTAAATTTCCTCAAAAAGTTAAAGCTGAATTTAACGACCCTATCAAAATAAACTTTTTTCCTATCATTGCCAAGGTATTACTTCTGATTAGCATTATCTTTTTAAATATTAATTTGATACAATATTCCAAAATATTTTGGATTT
>CAZHQB010000010.1:11589-26866 GCA_964534895.1 uncultured Micavibrio sp. | reverse complement strand
CGTAACACCTTTATAATTATCAACTTCACTACTCTCACAAAATACAAGGAACAATATTTAATTTTATCATGTGGGAACGAGATTTATGCCTCGGTTCATACGTTTGTCACATCCATCATATTTTTTTCAAATATGTAAAACTGGCTACAAACCAGTTCCTGCAGTGATTTCAGGTGTTGAAATTAATTATTGGACTTAGCAATGACATATTTGACTGTCAAATAATTTTATGGTAATATTCAATGTTAGTTTTTTAACATAATTAAAATATAAATAGGAGATGTGCAATGAAAATAAAAAGCATACGGGAAGGCTTTTTGCCATATGAAGTGTTGCATGATATTGCAACGAGAAATCCAGACCTGTTGAGTTCACATATTGGTGAATTAATTCAGGTTAAATGGAGAAAGAAAGAACGGTTAATGTTTTATGCGGAGGCATTTTCAGGATATATTAAGCGAGCTGTATCTATCATTAATGGTGAACAGTTTCATCAAGATGAAGATAAATATTTGAACAAATTACCAACGATTTCTCTCGGAGGTGAATTGTTGACTCGTTGTCATGATAGATATTTACCACAAAAATATATTGGTGATGCATTTCGTAAAATGCCAAAAGAAATGATGGCTGAAGTTTCGGCAATTATTTTGAGGCAACAACTCAAAGAGATTCAAGTATTTCCAAAAAATAAAAGATACTCTGTAAATGTCGAGAACGTTTATGAATATCCTAATGCATGGAAGGAAACAATACGTGTAATTTCTGAATATGCAACTACAAGTATTAGTTTGGAATTAATAGAAGATTCAATGTTTTCACCACGGGCATTGGATGATATTGCTGATGCATGTCAGAGAACTGGTGCAGGAATTTATATTGATGATTTATGTTCGCTTTGTCATTCTTTGCCGGATAGTCAAGAATATGTGGTTATGCTAATTGAAAAATTACATGAACATATGCGTGCAGTGAAGATTGATTTTTCTGTTATGCAAAATATTTTAATTGACATTGATGCAGCAAATGAAGTGGGTAATAATCTACGATCATTTCGTTGGTTATGGATCGGACATTGTGATGCTCCCGTACCAGCAGTTATTTTTGAGTCAATGCCAAAGAGAGATATTAATTGGCTCAGGGAATTAGAATTATTTGCACGTGGATATAAATGCTGTTATTACCAATTGGGGTAGTGACAATTTAGGTGAAATATGATACTTTAGATTTAGAATATCTATATTTTTTAACATAAGGAGACAAATCATGAAAAAAATATGGCACATAGTTAAATTATTAGCAGAGGATGCATGGCGCACATGGCGCACATGTCGAGAAATCGACAAGATAATGAAAATACAGGCTCAATACGGCAGAAATGCCACCAAAAGACTTTTTGGTTAAGGGGGGGTCTATAAAACTCAGGAAAAATGAATAATATTTGTGACATCGTTCACAAACAAAGATATTATTTTATTTCTCCTGAGTTTTTTCTTTTTTAAATGATAAAAATCTGCTATAATGAATGTATGAAACAAAAACAAAAATTTTCACAATTATTTAAACCGCATTCGATTGCGGTTATTGGTGCTAGCAGTACGAAAGGGAAGGTGGGTAATATGATTGCACGAAATATCACATCACATAATTATGATGGTGATGTATTTTTTGTGAACCCTAAAAGGAAAAAAATTCTTGGAAAAAAATGCTATCCAACACTCGTCGATATTGGACAATCGATAGATTGTGCAATTATTGTAGTACCTGGAAAATTTGTAGAAGATGTGGTGAGAGAAAGTGTTGAGGTGTGCAAAAATTTTGTAGTTATTTCTGCTGGTTTTGGAGAAACTGGAACTAAAGGACATAACCGAGAGATGTCACTTAGATTACTAGCAGAAAAAATGAATATAAAAATATTGGGTCCAAACTGCCTAGGATTTCTCGCACCAGCAATTGGATTAAATGCTTCATTTGCTGAAGGTTTACCAAGGGTTGGACGTACAGCAGTTATATCACAGTCAGGAGCACTCGCAGTTGCAATTATGGACAAAGCACGAGAAGAAAAAATTGGTTTTTCATCTGTTATCTCAATTGGCAATAAAATGCACATCGGTGCTCCAGAACTCATTGAATATTTTTATAGTGATGAAAATACTGATGTCATAGCTCTTTATTTAGAGGGAGTTGATAATGGGCAACTATTTTTAAATGCTATAGAAAAAGCAATTGATAATAATAAAAAAATAATAATACTCAAAGCTGGACGCACCCAAGAAGCTCAAAGAGCAATTGCTTTACACACCGGTTCTTTGGCTGGTAGTGATGAGATTTTCACAGCAGCGTTGCAAAAAGTTGGTGCATTAAGGGTTGATAGTATGAGTGAATTTTTTGCACTAATTAGGGTTGGAGAGCATTGTAAAAATAACTTTAAAAATCCTATTAGGATAGGCATATTAACAAATGCTGGAGGTCCGGGTGTTTTGACAACGGATATTGTAGCAAGTTTGAATGACATAGAAATGAGTAAACTCTCCACCAGCTTGCAATCAACATTAGCAAAAGTATTGCCGGATGCAGCATCAGTACACAACCCTATAGATATTTTGGGTGATGCAACTCTTGAAAGATATGAGATTGCCACAAAAAAAATAATAATCGATAAAAATGTTGACGTTATATTTATACTCTTAACTCCTCAAGATCAAACTCCTGTTGATGAAATCGCAAAGATGATAGTCAATGTACAACAAAAAACTAGAAAGTTAGTTATGACCTCATTTATTGGTGGAGAGAGAGTAAAAAAGGCAATTGAATTTATGAATGATAACGGCATATTACATTTTAATTCTCCTAAATTAGCTCTATATGCACTATCGACTTTTGTTGATAAAAAAAATATATATACAATGATATATAATTCAATTGATAAAAAACGTGCGGACGCAGTAAAAAAAATAATCGACGGAGTGCAAAAACGTACGTCATTATATTTTGATGAATGTAAAATGATAGCAAAGAAATACAATATTAACATAAGTAAACATTGGGATATTACAAAAGGCTTAGATGCTAAAACGAAAATTAAATATCCCTGTATTGTAAAAGTAGATAATCCTAATATATTACATAAGACAGATCATGGAGGTGTGATTTTGTCGATTAAAAATTTAAAAGAACTGGATAATGCTAGACGAATACTATTGAATAGATTTTCAGAAATCGGTACTAAAATAATAGTTCAGCCAATGTTTCCTATAAAAACAGAGCTGATAATTGGATTTAAACGTGATCCTATTTTTGGTGTAATAATTATAGCTGGTTTAGGAGGAATTTATACAGAAGTATTCAAACGGATAGATTTTTATATTACACCACTTACATTAAAGGAGATAAAAAATACTTTAAAGAATGGTAATATCAGCTTTTTATTTAATGGTACAAGAGGTATACAAAAATATGATATTAATTCAATAGCAAATATTATATATAATATGGCACTCATGGGCATAGAAAATCCACAAATAAAAACTGTAGATATTAATCCTTTGTTGGTGTATAATAATGATATAGCAGATGTGGCTGTAGATTTTAAAGTTATTTTATATAATTCATAATCTAAAAATAAATAATAAAAAATATGACCTTACAAGACAAAAAAATGCACCTCCTTGATAATGATGATGAGCAAAATAATGATTCAGATGCTCTTGATTTATTTGACCAATATGGTGGTGAAAATGATGATTTAATTACAACAAATAACTCAACTACAGCTACTCAAAGTGTAACTAGGCCACTATTAGATGAGGATGATGAAATAGATGATGTTGCAGAGCAATCTCCAAAACAACCTATGCAAATAGAAAAAAAATGGGAACAAGAATATTCTAAAGAAGGAAGTTCTGTGCAAAATGAACAAATTAAAAATCCTAATCAAATAAATAAAGTTGTACTGGAATCAAAACAAAAAAATTCTAACCTGACTGCATCAACATCAATAAATAAAAATAATACGAGTGAAATTTCTCATACTAAAGAAAATAACGAACAAATATCAACAAATACAATATCTAAAAATATATCACAGGAACAAAACTTGCCTCACACAGCAGCTCCTGTAAAACAAAATTATAATTCTGTACTTCAAGGACATAAAGAAGAAAAAAAAGTGCAAAAAAATAGTTTAAAGCCAAAAGAAGATAAGCCCTCACAAGAAATTCATATTGATCCAAGTAAAAAAACAATTTTAATAGTTGATGATGATATTGATACGTTGGATATGTATGCAGATGTTTTTGAAAGTGCTGATTATAATGTTCTTAGAGCTTCAGATGGACTTGAGGCTATGAATATTGTGGCCAAACATACGCCACATGTTATATTTACTGGTATTGTAATGCCTAGAATGGATGGGTTTTCCATGATGGAAGCGCTTAAACAAAATTCACGTACAGCAGATATTCCTATTGTCATTAATTCTCATTTAGGTAGGGACACTGATAAAGAAAAAGCTGAAGAACTGGGAGCTCATGATTTTATAATTCGTGGATTTACTCAACCTCGTGAAGTGGTAGAGCGCATTGGAGCTCTACTTCTTAAAAGTGAATATATATTTCATTTTAATAAAAATGACAAAGAAGCACGTAAACTTGCAAAAGATTTAGGTGTTCCAAATTTTTATCACTGTCCACAGGGACAAGAAATGATTCTTAAGTTAAGTGTTGCAGATGAAAAAGAATTAAAATTTTCTGCTAGATTTAGTTGTACGGATATCAAAAATAAAAAATAATAAAGCCTTGCATAATATATTTTTTTGTGTTATTATCAGATGTTGCTATTTAAATAAATAAAAACAAAGGGGGTAATAATGGATTTTGTACAAAAAAAAGAAGTAGATTTCAAAGAATTTAAAAGAATTTTAGAAGTTGGTGATGCAAATCCAGGTGGACGCAATGGGCTTAGAAAAGTTTATGATAATATAAAACAAAAAAGAGGCAGCGTTACTACTGAGGATGCGAGACTGACCGCACAAACAATCGTTGCACAAGACTATGATTGTTCATGGTGATAAAATAATATAATAAGATGAGGTTAATAACCCTCATCTTTTTCTTTTTGTGTTACAATATGTTAATATGACAAAAAAATGGAAATTAAAAAAGAATAAAAAACAAAGTATAAAAAACATCTCACTTCATCCTATTGTTGAGCAATTGCTTTTGCAAAGAGGCATTAAACTTAGAGAAGAAGTGGAAAGTTTTTTTAATCCTGATTATAGTACTTTAAACTCTCCGTTTTTATTTAAAGATATGGAGCGTATTATTAAACGTGTGCAAAAAGCAATTGTTCAAAATGAAATTGTGGGTATATTTGGTGATCATGATGCTGATGGTGTCAGTAGTGCGACTGTGCTTGTGGAGGGACTGGAAAAATTGGGGTTGAATGTTGATGTCTATATACCAGACAAATTGACTGAGGGTCATGGTATAAATATCAAAGCAATAGATGAGTTTGTTCAATCTGGAGTTACTCTGATGTTTAGTGTGGATTGTGGTACATCAAATATAGATGAAGTTGAATATGCAAATAAACTGGGAGTAGATGTGATAATTACAGATCATCATCACGCACCAGAAGTTTTGCCAGATGCATTTGCAATAATAAATCCACAATTGCCTAGTTGTGATTATCCTTTCAAAGAATTGTCAGGTACAGCTGTGGCATTTAAAGTTGTGCAGGCCTTATTTGAAAAAATAAAACCAGGAGAATTGGAACAATTGAAGTGGATGTTGGATGTAGTTTGCGTGGGTACTGTGGCAGATTGTATGCCACTTGTTGGAGAAAATCGTATATTGGTAAATTATGGGTTGATAGTACTTTCCAAAACTCGCAGAATAGGATATCAAGAAATGATTAGAGTGGGCAATATCGCTATTACATTGGATAAAGTGCCTAGCGCAGGAACTGTTGCGTATCAGATTGCACCTCGCATAAATGCGGCAGGTCGTATGACACATGCAAAACACGCTTTTGAATTACTCAGAGAAACTCAAAGAGATGAAGCTCAAAAAAAAGCAATAGAACTAGAAAATCAAAATTTACAAAGGCGAAAAATTACAGATAAATTAACCAAAGAAGTTGAAAAAATTGTAGAAAAAGAACACAAAGATAAATCATTTATATTGATAGCGAGTAAAGATTATCCAGTTGGGATAGTGGGGATTATTGCTGGACAAATTGTCCAGAGGTATCAAAAGCCAACAGGAATATTTACTAAACTTGATAATGAAAGTAGAGGGTCATTTCGGAGTGTAGAAGGACTTCATATTGTAGATGTTTTGGATAAGTGTAGTCAATATCTGGAAAAGTATGGAGGACATGGACAAGCGGCTGGAGCGATAATCAAAAATGAAAATTTTGTGCAATTTTGTGATAAAGCAAATAGTTGCGTCGCAAAATTAAATGATAAAAAAATAGTAAAACCAAATATTTGTGTTGACTGTGAAATAAATATGGAAGATATAGATATGGAACTTGCAAATCAATTACAAAAATTTGAGCCTTGTGGCGAGGGCAATGAAGAGCCTGTGTTTTTATTGCAAGGTGTAATAGTAAATGATATTCGTGCTATTGGATCTGATAGTAAGCACTTAAAGATGAAAATATCAAACAATGATGGAAGTATAATTTATGATGCTATTGCATTTGGACGTGGATATATGACGGATATAATAAATGCTGGAGATAAGATAGATGTAATCGTACACATACAGAAAAATGAATGGATGGGTAATGTGACTATACAATTAAATGTTGTTGATATAAAAATATAGGTTCTTTATCAATAAGTGTGAAGATATTTGAAATAATATCAAAAAAACACCCTCTTCCTCTGGGAGAGTGGTTGGAGGTGAGGGTTTTGGAATGCTAATAAATTACTACAAAATTATAACTAACAACACATTTCACCTTAATCCTTGATTATCTTGAACATTGCAGAATGAATTGCGTCAATGCTGCAGATATGCGGTATGAGTTTTTTTACAGATATTTTCACTGTTTTGCAACAAAACAAGGATTTGCTTGGCTTGAATAAGCTTGTTTAGCAAGTACAAATTCTGTATAAATGGACATACCCTATTATTTATTTTAAATAATAGGGTGTTATTATTTTATAAATAATAAATAGCACAAAATATCAACTTTTGGTACAATGGTAGCATATTTGAATAATTATAAAATATGTCTTGCGGTATAAGTGAAATTGTGTATTAATTATTATACTAAATAATTATACATTATTGAGGTACTTTTTGTTATTAATTAAGATTGGGAGTAGACTGTAAGAACTACAAAGGCTTGACAAATGTTGTTTTTGTGTAGTATTGTGCAGTTGTTATGGTTATTTAACAAGATTTTGATAGGAGGGCGTTATGAGCAAATTTAAGCCAACACGTATATTAGGTGTTTATAAGGATTGGCCACCAGATGATATAGCTATTTTTTGTTATTATAAGTGTAGACATTTAATAAAGTATGACCTTAAAGGAGGAGGCTATATTTTATGTTGTAAATATACAAAAAATAAGTTAAAAATGTGGAGAGGAGACGCTTTTCCTACAGCATTTTGTTTAGAATATAAAAGTGTAGAACCTCCAATGCCACCAAAAGATAAGCCATTTGAATCCAATTTAAAACGATATGACTTTTTATTTTGGAAGTGTGATGAGCAATGCCCATACTTTTGGAAAGAGTATGGGTCTGAATATCAATGTTTGAGAACAAATGAAATTTTGAAATCAGAATATGGCCCATATGTTATAAGACCTACTATGAAATGCTTTTCAGAGTTTCACAATAGGCTAAAGAAAAAAAGGATCAAACAATTTAAAATTGTTTTGATGGTTTTAAGTTTTTTGACGATATTTTTTATTTTATCTAAACTTGGCTATATTCTGTTATAGGATTTTACCCGTTATTTATAAAAATAATGGGTATTATTTTTTTATAAATAATAAATAGCACAAAATATCAACTTTTGGTAAAATGGTAGTATATTTGAATAATTATAGAAATATGGAAAAGCAGAAAACATTAGAAAATCTACAAACAACTAAAGAAGAATTGAAAGAAGAACAAAAAGAATATTTAGAATCTGTCAAAAATTCGATTATAGAGCTGTTTGGTCAAGAAACTTTGCCAAAAGAGCTGGTAACCAAATTAGTAGAAGTGCGTGTTGATATTAGAGACAAAGTTGGTAGGGAAGAATATGTAGAAAGTTTAAGTGATGCCAACATACAAGCAGTTCAATCTTTGTTTATAGATATCATCCAATACAATCAAAATAATCAGGAACAAAATTTAGAGCTTGTTGGTATTACTAGTACAGAAAGTGATGATGGTGTAATGAAACAAATGGCTGTTTTTGGTGATGGCACACAAAAAGAATTGGATGCACCAGAACAAGAGTTGCTAGAATCTTTGACAAAATATTTTGATGCATACAGGATGACATATAATGCGGTTAAATTTAATCGTAATTTTAATGATACTCAAAAAGATATTATTTCAGAAAATCAAGAAAGAAAATTAAATTTTTATTCTGAAGATGCAAAAAAAGAGGTTTTTATAGAACGTATATTTAAAAAATATAAAAAAGCTGATTTTTCAAAAGAAGATATTGAAAATATTGTAGATATTTTTGAGCTTGATAAATTGGATGATTTGCCAGTACACAAAATATCTGTAACAAAACAAGTTGTGGATGTGTTTTCTAAATTTATGAAAGGAGATAAAAGTAAATATGTAGGACTCTCTACCGCACTACTGGTTCCTGCCTATGTAAATGGGGTTACGCCTATGTTTTTGGCAAATGCTTTTGGAAAAACTGGGATGGATAAAACTCAGATAGCTTTGTATGCACTGCTAACAGGCACTTCAATTGCGTCTTCTTTGATAATTGAAAAACATTTTAAAGATTTTTTGGATAAGAATTTTCAGAAAGAAGATGGCTATGCACAACATATTTCACAAAATGCAACAGAATTGCCAGGTGAAGAGGTGGAAAGTTTTGGTTCTGAACAAATAAAACAACGAATTGCTAATGCAAAATGGAGTTATGAACAAATATTACGATCATTGAGTTTTAATATTTTACCATCAAGTGTTACTCTGGGTACAAGTGCATATATGTTATATGACAAAAGTCCAATATTAGCGGCTGGCACTGTTGCTGGCACGGGAATTATGATGATGCTGAATAATTTTGTACATAAAAAGGGCAGATTTTGGTCAAAAGAACAAAAAGCAAGGCAAACAGCAGAAGAAATGTCTCAAAAAATTCAAGAACTAATTAGTGCACATATGGAAGTTACTCTTTCGGGTGAAAAAGATAAATTTGTAGAAGAAATGGATGAATTATTATCAAAAGAAAGAGTGTCAATGTCTGATCGTAATTTTTTGGAAGTTGTGAGACATAAAGTTATGCAGTCTTACAGTGTGCTAAATTTTATTTCTGCATCAGTAGCAACTGCTTTTGCTGGAGGTGCGCCAGATAAATTTATTGCTGCGTTGGTTTATTCTGGTAATTTTAATACAGGAGTTAATGATATTTTGGGTACAACACATAGATTAGCACAATCAGCTCGTGATACAATGGAATTAGAAATATTATTCAATGGTTATGCTCACGAGGAGAAAGAAAAAGAAGCTCACCGTATAGGGATGAGTGAGTTAGATAATTATGATATTGATATTCGTGATGTTAGTGTTGCATTTAGGGATAAATATGTTTTGAGAGATATTAATTTGAATATAAAATCAGGTGAAATGGTTGAGTTCAAAGGTGCATCTGGTGCTGGAAAAACAACGTTGATGAAAGTTATTTCTGGTTATTACAAGCCTACTGGCGGAGAGGTGAATATGGGTGGAGTTGATTTGGATAATATCAAAAAAAGTGGTCCGGACTCTATATACAGTAAAGTTGGATATTTAGCACAATTCCCATATATTTTGGAAGATAGTGTGCGTGATAATTTAACTTTTGGAGTTTCTGGCGAAATAACAGATACAAATATTAGAGAAGTGTTAAAAGAAGTGGGTTTACAGCAGAGATTAAAAGATTTGAATGAAAAATTATCAGGGGGTCGTGGAGACAGTGCTTCGCTTTCTGGTGGAGAATCATCTAGATTGGGATTAGCTAGAATAATTTTGAAAATTCGTACAGATAAGCCAAAAGTGGTATTTTTTGATGAACCTACTGCATCTGTTGATGAAGAAATGGCACAACAAATTGCACAAATTATAAATAAAGAGAAAAAAAATAATCCAGATACAACTTTTATCATAATTAGTCATGATAAAAATTTAACTGATAATTTGGATACGAATTTGAATGTAAAAATGAAAGATGGACAAATTATAGTGAAATAAGTTTTTTAAAAAAAGAGAGATAATATGTTTGAATTGACTAGTGAGCATCGCAAATAATTGTTTTGTATTGCCTTGATGGATGACGGTACAGTTTCATCACACACTGCAACTCATCAGTTTATTGTTCAAATGCAAATTCTCATTGAACAGGAATATGTAGCACATACAAAAAAACGAGATGTGTAATTGTTCTCATTGACACAAAGAGGCTGGAGTGCAATACTGAGATTTACTGGTCCAAAGAAAAAATCGGCATTGTACAAAGTTCTTAAACAGATGAAGACAATTAATTGTAAGGAGGATTGAATGAATTTAACAAGCTTGCATAAATCTATTTTACTTGATTTTGCTATGAGGGGAGGAAGTTTGAGAGTATGTGAACTATTACCAGTTGAAGAATTATATTTAGTAGGATTTGTTGATGCTGGTTATGTAAGTATAATTGATGACTGCCTGTATAAGTTGACAAACAAAGGGTGGAAGGAAGTCTTGCATTTTGTGGACCCAACACAAATTTCTCAATTATACACGTATCTGTGTAGGATACGAGCAAAGAAGATATAAAGATTAAAAAAACTCACGAAAATTAAATAATTTTCGTGAGTTTTCTTGTCTTAAAAATAAAAAGAATATATTATAAATAAAGTTATCAAATAAAAAAAGTAAATATGACAAATGATAAGGTGGTAATTTATACAGACGGTGGTTCAAGGGGCAATCCTGGTCCGGCTGGTATTGGCATTTGGATTGAAACGCTTGGCAAAAAATATGGAGAGGCTATTGGACAGGCAACAAATAATGATGCTGAATATCAAGCGCTTATTTTTGCACTCAAAAAGTGCAAAAGTTTAGTAGGTAAAAAACAAGCTAAACAGATAGATTTGGAATGTAGACTAGACAGTGAATTGATAGTCAAGCAATTAAATCATATATATAAAATATCACAAGAAAATACACAGAGATATTTCATAGAAGTATGGAATCTGATGCTTGATTTTGATGGTGTAAAGTTTGTACACATACCAAGAGAGCAAAATAGAGTAGCAGATTTACTAGTAAATCAAGCACTTGATGGAGAGGTTGGACAGGGAAGCTTGTTATAAGTTTGAAATAATAAAAATATAATTTTGTCAAGATTGACCCCAGATTGTGAGGGTGCTACTATTTTTAGTGTAATAATATATTTATATTGAAATATGAGTAACAGTGAACGATTATCTTGGGGAAATTTAATTTTTCTTTTTATAGTCATGTTTTTATTTGGAATAATTACAAAAAAAGCTGCAGGGGAGCATATGAGAATTGGTTTTGATGACCCTACAACAGTCATATCTAGAGGAACACTTTATGATATTGATGAACTTGAACAAAAGATATTACGTCAAGAAAAAATATCTATGGAAGCATCTCCTGATGAGATAGCAAAAGAGGCGCATTAAAAGTATTTATTTTTGATTATTGTATATGGATAAACACAAAAGAAAGAATTCACGTAAAAAACATCGTGATTCATCTATAAAAAATGATAAGAAAAATATTATTAAGGAGGCTAGAGAAGAAGTGGAGGAAATAATGGAGGAAAATATTGTAAATAATAATTTTATAAATAAGATTATGGATAAAGATGAAAAAGAATCTAAGTTAATTAATGATAATACCAAAGATTATATTAAATTACAAAAAAATAACAAAACACTTATAGCAATTGTCATTTTATTGGTCGGAATCGCGGGTGGATCATTTTTTGTTGATATTGCACAATTATTTTCACAAAAAGGTTTTTCTGCTCGAGCCTTAAAAGATGCACAGGTTGTAGAATATAATGGAAATACGTGGGTGCGTTATGATGATCCAAAAATTACTGTAGATGTATTTGATGCTGATGATTGTAAAGACTGTGTAACGGATGAAGTTTTGGTAAAACTTCGTTCTCTTATTCCTACACTTGAGGCACATCGTATTGATGTAAAAACTGAAGAAGGTAAAGAATTAGCTAAAAAAGATAACATTAAACATATTCCAGCATTTGTTTTTTCAAAAGAGATTAAAGATTCTGACTTTTATCAAGAAGCAGCAATTTTATTTGAAGAAGCTCCAAATAATACATATTTTTTTAAAGCCTCTAGTGTAGGTGTTCCTGTGGGTGAATACTTGGAAGAGCCTAGTATCAATAATGCTATAAGTTTAGGTAATGAAAATGCTAAGGTTACAATATTAGCATATACTGATTTTACTTGTAAAATGTGTAGCGTTGCCGCTCCCATTATAGAAAAAATTAAGAATGAATATAAAGATGATATACGCCTTGTAATAAAACCTATCCCATCTCCACAGCAACAAAATGCTTTTGACATTGCCATAGCTGCAGAATGTGCCAATGAACAAAATAAATTTAATGAATATACTAAACTTTTATTTGATAATCAAAAAACTCTAATAAATTCAAAAAACGTAACTGAATTATTAAATAAATACGCTTCAAGAATTAAATTGAACAAAGATGAGTTTACCAAATGTTTAATAGATGAAAATAATAAGAAAAAACTCGAACAAAATCAAAAAGAAGCATCAGAATTCGCCGTTGTAGGCACGCCGACATTATTTATAAATGGTCAACCATATTCTGGTATGATAACTTATGAAAATTTAAAATCTCAAATCGAATCATTTATAAATCCAAAGGGAAATATTGAAAAATAGTCTCTAAGTTACAACGGACGGTTGTTGCCATCCGTTGTTTTTTAATTTACAATAATTAAAAAATATGATAGGTTTATTCTGTAACTTTTAACTAGTTATTTAAAAATAGAATAAAGAGGTTATTTTTATGAGTGATGTTGAAAAATTTTTGAATTCACTTGATAAATTAAATCCTGGACATGATGATTTAGTAAGATATTTCAAAGTAGATGACACAAGTATTATTGAACCTGTGAATATTCTTTACAAAGCTGACGGAGTAAGAAAAATTTCTTTACCGTCAAACAGGCAAACGCCACTCTTTGACAAAAAAAGTGATATTGTTTTCATGTGTCCTGCAGGTTACCACAGAGGCGTAACAGCGGCTTTGTGGGGATATTATAATTCTCAAGAATCTTGTGATTCTGGTATGAGAATTTATGCTTGTTCAGGGCAATATCTAAAGGAAAATTATGGGTGGTATATTGGTAGTATTCAGGCTGGAATAGTTAGTAATACATGGATAGTAGAGACAACTCATACATATGTTTTTGATAATTTTGACAAGGCATATTTGAGACAAATAGGTCCATATGAGATTAGGAAGGGTTTAAAACTGCTTTAAATCATAAAAAAGGAGAATAAAAATGAAGCAAGAGAAAAAACCTGATTTGAAAAAGGTAAGAATTTATCTGAATATATTAAAACACGCTCTTCAAAACAATAAAGATGATATGTGGTCGGGTCCTGTGCATGATATGACTTTGACAAGAAAATATTTAAACATTGCACAGTGCATTGTAAATGAAATTGGTCAAAGTGTTATGTGTATTGTTGGCATGTATAATGATGAAATTCTCATTGAAATTTCTAAGGAGGACGACTTATCACTTTTTATTGAGATTGCAGAACAATATTGCATAGAAACTGAACAATCATTACAACGAATTGATTATCAAAGCGCTCTGGATTGCTTAAAGGCTATTGCAAGGTTGTTAGATAAAAGAGACTTGGACATTAGAGTATCAATTGGTCGGGATAAAAAGATATTTATAAAAATACACAAATCTCTAACAATGTTATTGGAGAATACGTGTAAATTGGCAGGTCTTAATATTCATTGGAAAAAAACTATCTATCTTGACAAGTTTTGTGAAGAGTTAGAGGCAGTAGAAGAATGCATCAGAGCTCACAATGATGATTGGAGAAAGTTTGAGTTTAATGTGGAGGAATCATATTCAGAAGAAGAGCTTCTCACCAAAATGTCACTTGCTGAGTTTGTTATGCATGAAGCTACTATTATGCATGGGGATAAACTTATATTTAGTTTTAGAGAAAGAGATGAATAAATTAACAGAGATATTTATTGTGCTATTCCCAGTAATTGGAGATACTCAAATCATTAGAAAAGTCAATGATTTGCAATATCCTGATTGTGATTGGCAAGCATATTTTGTATTGTTATTTTTGCGATGTTTTTTCTGGCTTGGATTGTATAATATTTTTATACGTTTTATAAAATTATAGATATTTGAAAAAGACAATGCTTATGTTATAGGTATTGTCTTTCAGTTTATAATATATCTGAACCATTGCATTTTATTTATTGTTGTGTATAATTATATCTACAAACGCCTATGAAACTGCAAACACAGTGGAGGTAGAGGAAGAACGTTTATCTGATATGTGTAGATAAATTATTAGAACCTCATTAAGTAAGAGTGGATTGTTTTGTAACAATTCAAAAAGCGGTGGCACCGCGGTTTCACACAAGAAATCGTCCGTTAGAAACAAATTAGTTTTTGTTTTTGATGGATGATTTTTTTTAATTTATACTTAAATATAAAATTATGCTTAGAACACATACATGTGGACAACTGTCTAAACAAGACATAGGAGAAAAAGTAACATTAACAGGCTGGGTACATCGTCGTAGAGATCATGGTGGTGTGATTTTTGTGGATTTGCGTGATAAATATGGTTTGACACAAATTAAATTTGACCCAGCACACTCCAAAGAAGTCCATAAAATCGCAGATACAGTTCGTAGTGAATGGGTACTTCAAGCAATGGGTGAAGTAGTCGCTCGACCTGACAATATGGTAAATAAAAATCTAGATACTGGTGAGATTGAAATTGTAGTGACAAAATTAAATGTGCTCAATAA
>CAZHQB010000010.1:0-11579 GCA_964534895.1 uncultured Micavibrio sp. | reverse complement strand
GCAGAAGCAGGAGAACATATAAGACTAAAATATCGTTATTTGGATATTCGTAGAGAAAAAATTCAAAAACTGCTAGCAGATAAAGATTTGTTTATTAGAGATATGCGAGAATTTTTTCATAAAAAAGATTTTCAAGAAGTGCAAACTCCAATTTTGGCAAATTCATCACCAGAAGGTGCTAGAGATTGGCTTATACCTTCTAGGTTATACAACGGTAAATTTTATGCACTGCCTCAAGCGCCACAGCAATTTAAACAACTGCTTATGGTAGGTGGGGTGGATAAATATTTTCAGATTGCACCATGTTTTAGAGATGAAGATCCTCGTATGGATAGGCACTTTGGAGAATTTTATCAACTTGATATGGAGATGAGTTTTGTACAGCAAGAAGATATCTTTGAAATAATGGAAGAACTCTGGATCGGACTCACCAAAAAACATAGTGATAAAAAAATTATTGATGAGAATTTTCCAAAAATACCTTGGCGAGACGCAATGAACAGATATGGATCCGATAAGCCAGATTTACGATTTGATTTAGAGATAAAAAATGTTTCAGATATAGTTAAAGGATCTGGTTTTGGGGTGTTTGCTGGAGCAATTGAAAATGGTGGGGTAGTCCATGCACTTAAAATTAGTGGCGGAGCACAATTTTCTCGTAAAAATATAGATGATTTAACCCAATTAGCAAATACTAAAGGGGCTAAGGGATTGGCTTATATTGTAGTTAAAGAAGATAATTCTTTACAGTCACCAATAGTTAAATTTCTAGGTGATGAAGTGTCAGATAAAATTATAAAGTCAGTAGGAGCTAAACCTGGAGATATCGTCTTTTTTGGAGCAGATACGTGGCGTACAGTTTGCGAAGCATTAGGAGTAGTTCGAAATAAATGTGGTGAAATGTTAGGACTTAAAGATAATACAAAAGCTGCATGGTGCTGGATAGTTGATTTTCCTATGTATGATTACTCTGAAATAGAAGAAGGAAAAATTGATTTTAGTCATAATCCATTTTCTATGCCCCAAGGTGGTATGAATGCACTAGAAAATACAGACCCCTTAGACATTGTTGCGTATCAATTTGATTTAGTGTTAAATGGTTTTGAAATTTCAAGTGGAGCAATACGTAATCATAGTCCAGAAATAATGTATAGAGCTTTTGAAATTGCAGGATACTCAAAAGAAAAAGTAGACAAAGAATTCGGTCATATGATTGAAGCATTTAAGTATGGAGCCCCTCCACACGGAGGTAGTGCACCTGGGATTGATAGGGCATTCATGGTACTTAAGGATTGTGATTCCATTCGAGACATTTATGCATTTCCAAAAGATGGCCAAGGACGTGATGTTATGTTGGATTCACCTACAAAAGTGAGTGATAAACAATTGAAAGAATTGGGTATTAAAATTATAGATTAATTCAAATTTTTGTATAATCTATCTTAGATGAGAAATAAAAAAGCTTGCAAAAATAGAAAAACCGTGTTATAGTTAAATTTACTGGGGTATATAAATATTGTAAATATTTCCTAGTGTTTGAATATTTATTTTATTATAAAAATTATTATGGCAGTACCAAAGCAAAGACAAAATTCTTCAAGACGTAATCGTCGTCGATCACACAATATCAGTAAGATTAAGACACAAATTACACAAAAATGTGGGGCATGTGGTGAACAAAAGTTACCTCATCGTGTTTGTGATGCTTGTGGTGTTTATCGCGGTGTGCAATACAAAAAAATTGTCACAAAAGTAGATGCTTAAAATATTTTGTAGCATCTTATAACATTTATAAAATAAAATTTTTTAAAAATTATGGCTAACCGACATCTTCAACGTTCAATAGCAATGCAAAGTCTTTTTGAATGGGACTTTCGGGGGCAAGAAGCTGATCAACTTGAGCCAATTATAATACATAATTGTGCAGAGTTTGCTCCTGGAGCTGATAATTTTGCTTTTGTAAATGCTCTTGTTTCTGGGACAATTAATAAAATAGGTGAGGTTGATCCACTTATTTCTAAATGTGCACCAGAATGGCCACTTGATCAAATTGCGATCGTTGATAGAAATATTCTTAGATTGGGTGCATATGAACTCCTTTTTGGTAATTATGATGAAACACCACCAAAGGTTGCAATCAATGAGGCAATTGAGTTGGCAAAAACTTATGGTGGTGAAAGTAGTGCTCGTTTTGTAAATGGTGTATTGGGAACGATTTATAAAGAAATGGGAGAACCCATGAAAGACGATAATTCGGACAAAGCAAAGGAACGTCGCCACGAAGTGAAAAACTCTGTAAAAACAAAAGGTAAACCCAAAAAATAATTATTTAGGAAGGATAATCAATTTGTCCATGTCATTAGTATATTTAAGTTCTTATGACTTTAAACATGTTGGTTATTCTTTTGAATACAGCTACTATGAATATAAAACTTTTTTCAAAAGCATGTGGTATTTCTATAAAAAATTCTGATTTTTTTATAGAAGCTATGACACATCGCTCTTATTTAAATGAAAATAAAGATCATCCATATCCACATAATGAACGAATGGAATTTTTAGGGGATGCTGTTTTAGAATTAGTTGTCACGGAATTTCTTTTTAATAAATTTAATAATCCAGAAGGAGATATGACTGCATGGCGTGCGGCATTGGTTAATGGTGAAATGCTAGCACGAGTTGCACGTGAAATTGGAATTGAAGAATTTCTCATGATGAGTAAAGGTGAGGCTCAAGATACTGGTAAGGCAAGAAATTATTTATTAGCTAATGCCATGGAAGCAATTATTGGTGCTTTATATTTGGATGGTGGCTATAAAAATGCTAAAGAGTTTATAATTAGAACTATTACAATACATATGGATGAGGTGTTGGAAAAAAAATTATACCTTGATGCAAAAAGCTATTTTCAAGAAAAGGCTCAAGAATTTGAAAATACAACGCCCCATTATAAATTGATATCAGAATCTGGACCGGACCATGATAGAACATTTACTGTAGGTGTTTATATAAATGATGAAAAAATAGCAGAGGGTTCAGGCAGAAGTAAGCAAGCTGCGCAAAGAGAAGCAGCTCGTTTAGGATTAGAAATTAAAAAATGGGCATAATTTGACAAAAAAGAATTTGAGTGTAATTATAAATAAAGATTGGTATTGTATCAGTCTTTTATTTTTTATAGTTATTTAAAAATTGGAGATGAAAAAATGTTAGAATATGATGATTTAGAAAAAGTCTCTTATCCTTATTGCAAAGAATGTGGTGCCAAAAACATGTCTACCAACAATGTAACACTTTGGCAGAAAAATTGTTCACATAATCATGAAAGATTTAAATCTTATGGGGATAAATATTGCAGACATTGTGGCACAAAATTAACAGGAGAATTGAAATGATGAAGAAAGGTAAAGAATTAGCAGGATTAAACCTTGTTAAATCAGGAAAAGTTCGGAATATTTATGAGATGCCAGAACACCCGGATAAGTTACTTTTTGTTACAACGGATAGAATATCTGCATATGACGTTGTAATGAATGAAATAATCGAAGGAAAGGGAATATTACTAAACAAAATTTCTAATTTTTGGTTTGATTTTTTTTCGGATATTCCAAATCATCTGATTACAACAAATATTTCAGAATATCCATCCATATGCCATCAATATACGGAACATTTGGTTGAACGTAGCATGTTGGTAAAAAGACTAAAGATTTTACCAATTGAATGTATCGTGCGTGGCCGCCTAACAGGTTCGTATTTGAAAGCATACAAAAAGTCACGTGCAATTTCAACAGAATCACCTGGTATTTGGAGAGGCAAAAATGTGTGCGGATTTGTATTACCTATGAACTTAGAGGAAAATGCAATTTTGGATCCACCATTATTTACTCCAAGTACAAAAGCGGAACAAGGCGCTCATGATGAAAATATTTCATTTGAACAAATGGCGAACATCATTGGAGAAGATCTTGCACGTCAAATAGAAACAACAAGTATTGAGCTATATACTCGTGCAAGTACTTATGCATTGGAACGAGGTATTGTCATAGCTGATACCAAATTTGAGTTTGGACTTGATATTGACGGAATTTTAACTTTAGCCGATGAAGTTTTGACTCCAGATTCATCAAGATTCTGGCCTACTGAAAAAGTTGTGATTGGAAAAACTCCGCCAAGCTTCGACAAGCAATATTTGCGTGATTGGCTCATCAACACATGTTGGGACAGAATGTCTCCTCCACCAACAGTGCCTGATAAAATAAAAATTGCGACATATGAGAAATATAAAGAAGTCTTAGAACTTCTTACAAAGCAATAAAAAAATCACTTCAACAATATTGTTGAAGTGATTTCTTTTTTATTTAGTTGTAATGGGATACCCATACCCCGTCCATGCCCTAAAACCGCCATTTATTGTTTTTGTTCCGATGAAGCCTAGATCATGTAAAAGAACTCCAGCATCGAAACTCGCATTCTCATCTATACCATATACATATATTTTTTTTGCAATAGGAATTTCTTTATAGCGTCTTTCTAACTCATTAAAAGGAATGTTGATTGCAGTTGAAATATGTTCTTTTTTGTAATTACCAGGTCTACGCGTATCAACTATTATAAATTCAGGACTTGTCTTCTTTAACAAGAGCTTATTTAAATCACGAGGCTCAATAAATTGAACTTTAGCTTGATTCTCAAAAGTATGCTTTATATTTAAAGCTACTATAGGATGACCAGACTTTTTCCAAGCTTCAAAACCACCTTCCAAATTATATACTTTATTTGTATCTGAAGTGGCACGAAAATATTTGGTAAGTATACTTTCATCACCTTGAGGAGTAATAAAAACGACAGTACGTCGTTGTTTGTCTGTATCAAACTCACTAATATGTAAACTATTTTTAATATGTCCATTCCTAAAAGAATTAGCTGAACGCGCATCAACCATCACTAACGTATTATCTGTAAATATTTTTTTATCTAATTCAGAAATGGAAATTATTGGGATTAAATTATTTTTTTTAACTTTATTGAATTGTTGTTTTAAATTTGTATCAGCATCTTGTTTTTGTTTTAAATCTAATTCTCTTTCATTTTCTAAAGTTTTTTTTGTTGAATTATAACTATTCAACGTCCACAACAACAATGCAATGATAATAAAAACGATGATAATAAAAATATTTTTGTCTCTTTGCTTCATAATATTTATCTATTTTAATACGGCTCCCTCAAATGTATTATGTCCATTTAAAAAATCATACACTGGCATAACTGTTTTACATTCTGGTTGTACGGCCTCCACAATCACAGCAGTATCAAATGTCTTAATACATAATTGATCATGCCCAATAAAAACGGTACCCGGTAATAATTGCTGTTGTTCATCGGTTAATTTATTTTTGAAAGGATAAATTGCACGTAATTTGATACGAATTAATTGATTTTCAGTTTCTTCCCAATAGCTAAAAATACCAGGCCATGGGAAAAGGGCACGGTATCTATTGTAAATTTCATTTGTAGTTTGTGTCCATTGAATATGTCCATCTTCACGATCAATTAGTTGACAAATTGTCGCTTTTGAATCGTCCTGTGTTATTGTTGTAATATTATTATTTATCCAATCAGTAATATTACTATTTAAAAGTGTACCACCAATCTTTGATAAACGTTCTAGTAATCTATCTGCTTTCTCATGTTCTTGAATCTTTGTTTTTTCTTGCACAATAATATCTCCAGTATCTAGCCCTTCATCCATTTTCATAATAGTAACTCCAGTTTCTTTAAGACCAATTAATAATGCATTTTGTACTGGAGAGGCTCCTCTAAGATTTGGCAATAAAGAAGCATGAATATTGATAGAGCCAAAAGATGGAATTTGTAAAATTTCTTTTGGTAAAATTCTTCCATAAGCAGATACAATAATAATATCAGGTTGTAATTCTTCAATTTTTGTAATAATATCATCATTTAACTTAGTTGGTTGTAACAAATTAATATTGTTATCTTTTGCAAAATCTCTTACTGGATTTGGAGCTAAAGTTCTATGAATACTCGATTTTTTACGACCAATTTTTTTATCTGGTTGTGTAATAATATACATTTTTTTTAAATTAACCCATTCCTTGATTTTTAATAATATATTACCAGCAAAAACACCCGTGCCCATAAATAAAACGCGTATATCTTTTGGATCAATTTCATTATTTACGCCTTCTGTTATTGACTGTGATTCATGTGCAATAGTTTTATTTACATTGATATGCTTCTCTTTAATTTCATCTCTTATTTGCAAATGTTTTATTTTAGATATTTTTTTTATACCAGATACTTTTTTCATATTTTTAAGTAACATTTAATGTTTTACGCAAATTAACCTGTTGTTTATAACGATCAGTCATAAGTATTCCATTTAAATGATCAATTTCATGCTGACATACGACTGCAAGCAAGTCATCGGTTTTGAGTACACACTCTTTAGCATTTCTATCTAAATAATTTATTGTAACTTTCTGATAACGAATTATGGGAAATTCTTTTCCTGGTATACTCAAACAGCCCTCTGTAAATAATATTTGCTCCTGAGAATAATGTGTTATTTGTGGATTAATAAATACAAATTCTTGTCCATTAACTTCAATTACGACAATGCGCTTTGAAACATTGACTTGTGGTGCAGCAAGCCCAACTCCTTTTTCTGCGCGCATTGTAACAAACATATCATCAATAAGTGTTTGTGTATCTGCATTATTAATATCAGTCACGACCCTAGCTTCTTGCGATAACACTGGATTACCAATATGTATAATATTCATATTGTTAGTTTTTTGTTTATGTATTAACATAATTATATTATGCTTCATTTATTGCAAAAGGTCAAAAAAATGTTATACTAATAACAAATATCGCTAAATAATAAAGTAGTTTTTATATGAGAAATATTAGTAAAACTCGCAGAAATAAAAAAATACGTATAACAATAATAATTATACTTCTTATAACAGCAGGTGCCATTTTTTATTTTTGGGAAAAAGCACGAATTGCTGTTGTGATAGCAATCATTGCACTCCTGGTTGCGTTAGGATTGGAGGTATCTAACAATGATTGGGATTTGGGCAAACTAGCCAAAACACATTCTTTTACAGAATCAAAAATTCAAAGAGATGACAATGGTAATTTAATAATGGGTGCGATGTGTAATACTAATGAAGATTTTGATTATAACTGTGATGATTTCAAATACCAAGAAGAAGCTCAGGCTGTTTACGAAAAATGTGCAAAAAATGGATTAGATATACATGGATTGGACAGAAATAAGGATGGGGTAGCTTGTCAAAGTTTACCACATGAAAAATAATAATTTATATTATTGTTGCTGGATCAATATCTATAGTCCAATTTATATTTTGAGATACCAAAAAAGTATGTAGTTCTGTTGGAATTACTTCTTTTTTATTTTTTATAATAATTTGTTTACGATATTTTGTACGTATCTTATTTACAATAGGGGAATATGGTTGTGAAATAACTGTTGAATCCATGTTTTTAGATAATTGTAGAAGTTCTTCATATTTTTTCTTTACAGTTTTATTTACCTCTTTTTTTGAAGCATTTTGATAAACTAATTTGATTAAGTGAATATACGGAGGATATCCCAAGGCTTTACGAAGGGAAAGCTCTTCATCATAAAAATCCTTAAAATTATATTTTGATGCATATTGTACTACTGGGTCATCTGGTTGAAAGGTCTGTATAATCATTTTACCTTTACCAGCTCGCAGTGCCATTTGCACAATAAATGCAAAGGTTTTTTCATTCACATCATATTGTGGCAAACTGAGTAAATGATCTGTATCCACAACAGCACTAACTCTAATATTATTACTATTCCATCCTTTAGTTATCATCTGTGTTCCAATAACAATATCAATTCTACCATCTGCAAAATCTTTATATAATTTATTGTGAGCACCTGCTTTTTGCATAGTTGATGAATCGGCTACTGCAATATTTGATTTAGGAAAAATTTTTTTCAATTCTCGTGCAATTTTTTGTGTTCCAATCCCAATGTGTTCTATGGGGGACTTGCACAATAAGCAATTTTTGTGAGTTTTTTCAATATAATTACAATGCACACAAGTATGTTGACCTTTGTTTATACTTATTAATGCTCTAGTACATTGAGGACATTTTGTGATTGTGCGACATTTTGAACATATTGAAAAAGCACTCATGCCTTGTCTATTTACAAAAAGAAGTGTTTGTTTGTGATCTTTGAGTGCGTATTTTATTTGAGAAACTAGCGTCCTAGATAAAGGTGATTTATTTTTATTCCATCTTTCTTTTTTCATATCAACAATTTCAATAGTTGCTTTTTGTTTTTGTATAAGAGATAAAAATTTGGTATCTGTTCTATGATTTTTGTGATACCAATCAAGCGCGCGTGGAGTAGCAGAAGTCATGATATGTGTACAGTCAAATATGCGTGCAAGTTCACTAGAGACGGTTCTAGAGTCAAAGAGGGGATTATGATCCCATTGTTTATGACTCATGTCATGAGCTTCATCTACTACTAATAAATTCAAATTTTGAAATGGAGCAAAAAGTGCTGTTCGTGTACCAATTATAACTTTTGCTTTACCTATTTTGATATTTTTCCAGTTTTTATAAAATTCACCTCTACTCATCTTGGAGTGGAGTAACACAATTTCATCGGCAGGGAAAAAATGATAAATAAATGCTTTGAAGTAGGGCGTTTGCATCAATTCAGGTAACAAATACAATACTTGTTTATCTTTTTGCACGCTACTTTGCATAAGTGTAAAAAGCACGGCAAGTTTATCAGATTGATTTGTGATGTGCAAAAAGAATTTTTTTGATTTTTTTGTATTTTGTATTTTTTGGATAATCTTTTTTTGAGATGGTGTTGTGATAATCTTTTTTTGTTTTGTTTTTTTATGTATCACACTGCCACGCATCTGCACTCTCTTTGGGATAAAGTGTTTAAGAACTATGCCCATAGGCGAGAGATAAGATGCAGAAATAAACCCAGCTAATTCAAGCTGTTGTTTTGTTAAAAATTTCCTTTCTAAAGCACAATTTAATTTACGCAATACAAAATTACTTTCACGAGGAAAATCTTGAGTAACGCTAGTGACCACACCCTCAACTTTTCTGTTACCAATAGGTACCTCCACCAAATCCCCAACAAACAACTCTCTATCAAAAGTATAAAAAAACGACTGATCACGAGTAAGTGGCACACGAGTCAATGGAGCAACTGAAATAAGAAATTGTTGATTAGTTTTTTGCATGGTTGTATTGTAACATATTTTTTGTAAATAATACTTGAAAAACATCGTTTTTACTGCTATTGTTAATGATATTGAAATTATTATATTAAATTATGCAAAGAAAAATTTTTATTGGGATTGATTTGGATGAACATGTCAAAGGTATGCTTGTTAAGTCTGTAAGCAAGTGGCATAATTTGCCTATTAAGTGGCACAAACAAGAGAGCTTGCATATTGCGCTTATACCTATTGGTTGGGTAAATGAAGATGATGTTTTTGAGATTTATGATGCTGTGGAAGAGGTTTGTAGAAATGTTGAAAATTTTTCAATTACTTTTGATAAAATTTCAACTACCACAAAAAGGAAAGGGGTTGATATAATACAAAATGCACAATTAGTTAGATTAGAAGGTTATGATAATGAAGAATTAAAAAATCTATACACTCAATTACAAAAAGGACTAGGGATGCCAGTTGTATTTAAAAAACACTTCAAACCTTTTGTAACGCTTGGACGAATGCGTGCTAAAAAATGGCAAGAATTAAAAGAATATCCTATTATAGATGTAAATTTTCCAGTAATTATGGATATTTATCAAGTAACACTTTTTGAAAGTATACAAATTGATGGTAAATGGCAATTAAGACCTCTTAATATATTTGATTTAAAATAAAAAAATTGAGATATATTTTATCTAACAAACTTATTATTATTTGTTATATATGGTAGACAAAATATTAAATATATACTATAATATAGTGTATATTTGAAATTTTATATTTGATTTTTTATAATAATTTATGGAGCATCTTACAAAAAATAATACTATTAATAATATTATTTCAATACCTATTATTGGTATTTTAATAGTGCCATTTTTATTTTTAGATTTATGTGTAGAATTTTATCATAGAGTTTGTTTTCCATTATATGGAATTCCAATAGTTGATCGTTCTAAGTATATTATATTTGATAGATATAAATTAAATTATTTAAATAATACACAAAAAATAAATTGTACATATTGTGCTTATATAAATGGCTTATTGCAGTATATTACAGAGATAGCTGCACAAACGGAGATCTATTGGTGTGCTATTAAACATAGTAAAAAAGATGCTATCTATCCAAAGCATCACGAAAATTTTTTGGATTATGGAGATAATGCTGCTTTTGTTAAAAAATATAAACAAAATTTAACCAATTTAAAGGGTAAGCATGAGTAATAAAAAAGATATATGCACGCTTTGTACCTTTTTTATCTATTAGATATTTGCGTTTTGGAAAGATGGCAAAAAAGCAATAGTATGCCATATATAGATTTATTTAATATAAGATGTCTTGGAATTTGCAAATAAAACAAATTAAAGATTTTTTTGACAACAAAAAATAACTTAAACATGTGACAAATGAGTGATGTTATTTTGGTATGGGCTAAAAAATATTTGTAAATACTGTTAAAATTAAAAAGTTGATAATGTATATTATCAACTTTTGTTTAACTTTATTCAAAAAACAATGGTATTTTTTGCCACCAATGTTTTTTGGGTATTTTTATCATATTTCGCAATTGCGAAATCGTAAATTCTCCAACATACTCATTTACGGGATGCTTGCGTCCACCAATTTTGGATGTTTCATCAATCTTAGTAAAAATTTTGAAGCAATCACCAGACCAACGAGCTCTTTCAAATACATATTTTGTGCCACAAGAGCTAACGTATTTGGGATGTTGCAATGAACCAAAATTACGCACAACCCCAAAATTGCGATTATCTGGGCCATTTTGGGTTATTTCAAGATAATGACCGTTTTTGCAATATTGTGAATCCTGTTTTGCAATTCTATCCAATTCTTCAATTTTTATATGACCCCAATCTAAGCCATAAGCTCCAATGCCTCCGCCAATTGTGAAGTTTTTGATTTGGAGTTCTTTGAAGAAAATAGACAAGCTTTGTTCAGGTGAAACAGGTATATTCAATTCTTTTTCCTGTTTTTTCCACAGAAGTTTCTGCATTTCTTCATGTGCAAATAATTCTTTCATTTCCAGCGAACTCAATAAAAAATCAGCATCTAATTCTTCTATGAGTTCATCTGTGTTTACATAAATTTTACTTTTCATAAACACATCTAACATCTCACAAACTGTTGCATCATCAGGAACACTTTCCCTTATCTCCTCAACAGTTTTGACAAAATGTTTGAAAGACTCAAACTGTTGAAGTATGAATCGATCTGTATCTCGCAAATCATCACTCTTAATAATTTCCCAACAATGTGCTAGGGTATAATTA
>CAZHQB010000009.1:0-28558 GCA_964534895.1 uncultured Micavibrio sp. | reverse complement strand
ATTGTTCCTTGTATTTTGTGAGAGTAGTGAAGTTGATAATTATAAAGGTGTTACGTTTAATTGTTGAATGTAAGATCTCTAAGTTTAAAAAATACTATATTTTATTTACGGTGCTGTTTTTTTACTTTTATAAAATGGTTTTTTGCTCTACGGCGAAGTTTTTTAAACGCATGTTTTGTTACAGCGTCAGCAGTGCCATAACTATTTTCCTGAACCACAATAGTCTTACCATTTACAGGAGAAAATAAGATACGTACAGTTAGTGGAGAAGCTCCCTCATATGTAATCTTAATGCGTGGAGGACATGATTCTTGTGCAAAAAGTTTCACATAGTAAGATTCTCGTTCTGCAATAACCTTCATTGCATCTGTATACTCTTTTTTATTCTTAATTATATTTGCTCTAAATATTTCTATCATACGTTTTTATTGATTATTAATCAAACTATTTTTTTGGGTACGTGTTAACTTTTTTATTTTCAACTCTTCTTGAGTAGCCTCTGAACGATTTTGACATTTTTTGTTAAAAACTAAAACTACAGGTCTGCGTATTTTAGTATATTTTGCACTCTTATTACTTTCATTATGTTCTTTTATCCGTCTCTTTATATCAGTGGTAATACCTGTGTATAATGTACCATCACTACACATTACAATATAAACAAAATATTCCATTATTTTTTACTTTATAAATAATTTTTTAAGTTTAGCTGTCATCTGTTCACTCCAGTTTGGCGGGCTCGTGAGTGATATCCAACTATCAATATAGCTATTTGGTGCAAAATTATGTCCATGTCCTGCAGGTGTATTCTCCACAGATGCCGTTAAATCAAATGCCACTTGAAAAAAAGTAACCACTGGATACCAATGTAAAAAAGGAGATACATCTGGACCACGTTCGCCCACCAACCAATCTGGTTTTTTATAAAAAAGGTCTGGTGAAAAAAATGATATTGCATCTGTTGCATGTTGAATATAAATCAAACGTAGTTTCCCCCAGTTAGATTTATAACTATTTAAATTACTTCCGTCAAGAGTAAATCTAACTAAACTACTATCATCATAAATAGGCAACCAAGCTGGAGAATCCATATTTCTATTAGTCATTATATCTCTGTGCAATTTATTTACAAACGGTGGACCAACCCACAATGCACCATTTATTGGATCATCAATCATCTCATAAAGCTTTGCCGAATGTTCCGAGCCAAACGAACCCAAACTTAATCCAAATAAATATAATTTCGGACGTTTATTCTTCGGCATTTTTTTCCAATAATTATAAATGGTATGAAACATGACTTCTGACGTTTCATTAGCTCTGGTAGGCAAAAATAGTAACGTTGATTGACTGGATAGGTAAGAATATTGAATTCCAACATTCACAGTATCTCCACTATAAATATATTCTAAAGTATCTACAGCATTTGGATCCAACCACCCAGTACCTGTAGGTGTACTAATTACCATTATTTTTCTACTAAATGCATCTATGCGTTTTAGTTCTTCTAAAGCTAACCTTGCTCGTTCTTGTACTGAATTGGCAGATTTTAAACCAACATACACACGCAAAGGTTCCATTGCTCTACTGCCCTTAAATTTACTAATGTCATCAGCTGTAGGTCCTTTTGCTATGAAGTTTTTGCCTTCACGTCCTAGAGTATTCCAAGCAATCAGTGATTTATCACTACCCGTTTTATTAATATCTGTTGGTTTTTTAATACCATCCTCTGTTAATTCGTTAACTTTTGCTGCACTAGAGTCAAGTACTTTAAAAATATTTTTTATCAAAACACCATTAATTGTTATAATCAAAATAAATATTGCAATCACAAATCCTATAAAATTAGAAATCCGTCTAGGAATAACTTTATAAATTTGTTTTCTAACAAAATAAAAACTTAGATACAAAATATTTCCAATCAAAATTAAACAACCAGCAGTTAAGAACGAAACAAATACAACAACAAATATTGAGTGGCTAACAATTAAATTTTCTTGACCCATAGCAGACAAAATTGAATTTTGCCACATACCCCAATGCACAGAAGAATATGTTATGCTAATACCGACTACAATACCACATAATACTTGTAAATATATATTATAATGTTTTTTAAATTTAGGTAATTCCAAATAACGCCATAATAAAACCAATAATTTTCCAATCCAATATCCAACAACAAACACAATTCCAGATAATAACCCTTGTATCAAAGGTTGTCTAGGTAAAAGTGATGGGGTAAGGGAGAGGGCTATAAATATTGCACCAATAAAAATACCCACAAATGATAATTTGTACCACCATAAAATAACCCGTTTTAAAAATTTATAAAATATTAGGTTTATATTATATTTATCAGACATATAATAATTTCATGACTTATGCTTATATTTTTTTGTTGTTCTTCGTTTTTTTCTGTGTGATTTTGTTTTTTTAGTTGAAGCTAAATCAAGTAAAATCGGAATTCCCAATAATAATACAGTTTCTACTGTTTTTGGAGATATTTTTAATTTACGTGCAATTATTCTGCTAACTGGTCTAATATTATTTTTTATAAATTTATTCATTTATAACAAAATTATTTTTTAATTATTGTTTAGTATATCATAATTAATACTATTTTATAAATTTTTTATAATTCACCCAAAGCAAACTATCTAAATGTAAAGGCGGAATTCTTAATCTTTGTGATAGATTATTATAAAAATTTTGTATTTCTTTTTTTGAGACAGTAACTTTGTGAATATTATATTTGTAATACAATTTTTCCAATCTATTATCTAGTGGAATTATAATATCATTAGGAAAATATTCCAAATAACTAAAAACATTTCTAGCTCCGTAAGAAAACATTTTAACAGCAAAAACAATAGTTTTCGCATCTGTTTTTTGATTCATTACAATTGCTAAATTACCTACTAATTTTTGCATATTTTTGTAGTATGCCTCAAAGTCCAATCTTTGAATATCCGAAAGCTGAACATTATTTACAATTTTTTTAATTCTTTTGGACTTCACATCTACCAACCTCCTATTATTTTTTGACACAGGCAAAAACTCCACAAAAAACTTTTCTATATCTTCAAAATTATTTATTTTTTTGTTCACCACCTCATCACTAAACTCTTCCCAATAATCTTCACCACTACCCGACAACTGATAACAAACAAGCGCATTAGCAATAATCAAAAATAAATAAATATCATCACTAAATAACTTTTCCCTATACAATTTTTCCAAAGCCAAAAACTGCCTATCAGATTTTTCAAAACCAACAGTATCCTCCAAAGAATATTTTTTTAATTTTTGATATAAATTGTTCACATTTGCATTATTAAGTATAATACCAATTCACACTCATAAATTATTATATCAAACTATATTACAAACATAAATTAAAGCCCTTTTTTTTACCAAACAATTTCATCTTCGAATCCTATAGGGCCAATGATATTCAATTCCACTACTTTTTTAATTATTTTTTGCAGTATTTGCTTGATTTTGTATTTGAGCTTGTAGTGCTTCAATCTTTTTTGCTTTTTGTTCTTTTGTTAGGGTTTTGTCCATTTGTACTTTCAAAATTTCTGCTTTTATTTTTTGTAAACTATTTTGTACATCATTTATTTCTTGTTTTGTCACTGTTCCCGTCCCTGTTGTATTATTTGCTTTTTCGTTTGTTGTTTGTTGTGTTGTGCCTCCACAGCCCACCAACACCACACTTATCAACAAAACCCCAAACCCCAAAATTATTTTTTTCATTTTTTTTGTTTTTACTAATTAAATTCTTACTTGTTTATAAGTATATCATACTTTTTCAGACAATGCTCACCAAGCGTATCTGATTATAACTATATTTTTCATTACAATGTTCATAAATTGGTTTTAATTTATTTGTACTATGTGTTTTGATATTTAGTAATTTATATTTTATCTATTTGTTCCCAACTCAATGTTTAATCTAAGGAGGGTTATTGAGTGAAAAAAAGAATGGTGTATAATAAAAATATAATTACTAAATAACCTTTCGTTACTCTAATGAGTTACTGTAAGTTAATAAAAGATATGTGTACATCAATTGCCTTAACGGCACAAAATGGAGATGTTGTTCATGGGCGGACTATGGAATGGGGAACTTTTGATCTCAAAACTAGATTAGTGATAATTCCAAGAGGATTTGAGTTTGTGAGTACACTTTCAGGAGGTGAAAATGGAAAAAAATGGCAAGCAAAATATGGAGCAGTAGGATTAGATGCTCTAAATCAAGATTATCTCATGGACGGAATAAATGAAAAGGGTATTTCTGCAAGTACGTTATTTCATCCTGGGACAGCAGAATACCAAGATTATAAAAAGGAAGATGCTAAAAATTCACTTGCTCCAATAGACGTATTGACATTTATCCTCACAATGGCGGGTTCAATAGAAGATGTTCGTGATATAGTGAGCGATGTGAGAGTTGTCCCAGTTGTAGAAAAGGCTTTTGGTGATGGGCCAGCACCAGGACATTTTGCTGTTTATGACACGAAAGGTAAGGCAATTGTTATTGAATATCTTGAAGGTGAACTAAAGATTTTTGATGCACCTCTGAGAGTAATGACAAATTCACCAAGTTATGATTGGCACGAAACAAATATTAGAAATTATACTGGTTTAAGTACACAACCACATCCAACATTGGAAATAGCAGGAAAAAAATTTACACCACCAGGAGCAGGAAGTGGTATGATTGGACTTCCTGGAGATTTTACCCCAGTTTCTCGTTTTGTGAGGGCTGTAGCATGGACTCATACTGCTAGAAAAATGAAAGATGGGGATGATGCTATATATGAAGTATTTCGTATACTGGATAATTTTAATGTACCACTTGGTGCTGGTGAAAACAGTGGTGGAGAATCTATAGCAGAAAAAGATGGTCTAAGAAGTGATACAATTTGGACGGTCGCTTATGATAAAACAAATATGAGCATTTATTATCACACGCACAACAATCGGCGTTTGCGTAAAGTTGACTTAAAAAAAATTGATTTTGAAAATGAAAAGTTAACTAGAAGAATATTAGATGTAAAAAAGAAACAGGATGTTCAAGAAGTGCCAATGTCAGACTTTGAGTAATAAAATAATGGAATGAGAAATTAATATGATCATAAAAAATAGAAGATTGTTATATACGTAAATTATTGCGTATAGGTAATAATTATATTGTAAATTAAGTCTCTAGAGAAACTTAATTAGTGATAAAAATATAAGTTTTTATTTTTGTGTCACATTCTTTTTTTGAAAATCCTTCATATTCTTCCACAATATTTTACGATTATATCACCTGAATTATCAACTATAATATTACACTTCAATTACCAAATTAAAATTTTATAGAATTGAGGTTATACCTTGATTTGTTATTTTTTTATATCTGTCATGTTTTAGAAAACATTCAAAACCAGTCAAAAGCCAACTCTTACATTTTTATAATTAAACTTTTATTATTCCATTATTTTCTTTTATACAAAACTCACCAAGCGTATCTGATTATAACCATATTTTTCATTACAATGTTCATAAATTGGTTTTAATTTATTTGTGCCATATTTTTTGAAAGCTTGTTTTATCTCTTCCACTGCTTTTTTGTCTGGTAATAAATACGTTATATCAATATTTTCATCTTCTTGTACAATTTCTGTAATATATTTTACTATTGTTTCCTCTGACAAATCCAGCGCTTGTGCAATATCAGTCAGCGAATCTTTTGCTTTTAGCATTTCTTTGGTTGCATCTATCCTATATTGCATCGCTTCGGACCTGTTTGCCTTTTTTCTTAATTTATCTTTAATTAACTTTTCTTTTTTTAATTCTCCTATGACTTCTGTAAAGACGTCTGCATATTGTTGTAGTTTTTTAGTTCCTACTCCTGAAATTTTTGCAAATTCTTCTTTTGTGGTTGGCAATTGCTTTGCCATTTCTTGCAATGCCACATCACCAAATATCACAAAGGCTGGCACACCTCGTTCATCTGCCAATTCTTTGCGGAGTCCTCTGAGTTCTTTAAATATCTCTTTGTCATAAATCGTGAAGTCTTGTTTATCTTTACGAGGTGTGATATCTTTCTTGCGTTTTGGTAATTCAATATTCTCACGATTATTCAGAAAATCTGCACCACGCTTTGTAATTTTGTATGTTTCATATTCTCCATCATTTCTTTTTAGAAAACCAAATGCTACTAATTCAGTTACATATTCCATTAAATCTTGCGTAGAATGCTCTTTGGCAATTCCCCACACTGATAGTTCATTGTGTCCTCGAGATACTATATTTTTGTCCATTGAGCCACGCAACACTTTTACAATATGTCCTTTACCAAATGTATTTCCAGTTCGCACTACAGCTGAGAGAATTTTTTGTACAATTTCTGTTGCATCTTCTGTGTCATTATTGCCCACACAAATATCACAATTGCCACATTTCTGGAGCCCAACATCTCCAAAATAAGCCGTAATCCATTGCCATCTGCAAATTCTAGATTCTGCATAATCCATAACCTCACGAATTTTCTTTTCCTCTTTATCTCTCCTGACAGTGTCCTCCATCTGCTTTAAAAAGAAATCTAGTTTCATCTTGTCCCCAGCAGAATAAAGCATCACCACATCACTAGGTAATCCATCTCTCCCAGCACGCCCTATTTCCTGATAATATCCTTCAATAGTTTTAGGGAAAGTTTTGTGAATAACTAGCCTCACATCAGGCTTATCAATCCCCATACCAAATGCAATAGTTGCCACCACAACATTTACATCATCACGCACAAAAGCGTCTTGCACTTCATTTCTTCTTTCTGGTGTCAATCCGGCGTGATATGCCTCGGCAGTTATTCCTTCACCTTGTAATACCCTTGCCAACTCTTCAGTCTCTTTACGACTAAAACAATAAATAATTGTTGACTCATTTTTATGTTTATTCAAAAAAAATAAAATTTTTTCATTTGCGCCAGATTTTGGTAAGACGCTAATATGTAAATTCTCACGATAAAATCCAGACACAAAAACCTCATGATTTTTGAGTGCAAGCTCTGAAACAATATCTCTGCGTACATGCTCTGTGGCAGATGCAGTAAGTGCTATTATTGGAATATCTGGAAATTCTTGACGAAATAGTTTCAAATTACGATAATCTGGACGGAAATCATGTCCCCACTGAGAGATGCAATGTGCCTCATCAACTGCAAGTGCACTCACATCCAATTGTCTAATCCAATTTTTCACATAATCATTTGCTAATCTCTCTGGTGCAATGTAAATAAGTTTATAATGCCCATCACTTGCATCTCTCATTCTTTGATTTAATTCTTCCAAGTCCACAGAAGAATTAAGCATCGTAGCAGATACACCATTTACAGTAAGTGCGTCTACTTGGTCTTTCATAAGAGATATAAGTGGAGAAATGACAATGGTAGTCCCGTCTCGCACAATTGCAGGCAACTGAAAGCAAAGCGACTTACCACCACCAGTAGGCATAACCACCACAGTATCATTCCCACTCAAAAAATGATCAATAACTTGTTTTTGCATAGGCCGAAATTCATCGTGCCCAAAATATTGTTTGAGAAGTTTTTGCATAATATAACATATAATACCTGTTTTATATTTAAAAATCAAAAAAATATTAAGTTAAATTTAAATCCAATCTCTTTATTTTTTATGAAAATACTATTTTAAATTTAACTATATATACATTGATTAAACTATCAAGATTTCTTAATGTTTGGTAGTATTTTTTGTTACATCCTCATTATTATTAACAACATCTTCATCTCGTCCACCAAAATACCATTTATAAATATCATGTGCTACCGGCAGTGGAGCTGATGATATCTTATGAGTTTGATTTTCTACCATAATTATTATTGCAATTTCTGGATTATCATAGGGTGCATATGACACAAACCATGAATGCACCCTTTCTTTATCACCAAATTGCGCTGTACCAGTTTTACCTGCAACTGGTACCTTTAAATCTGAAAGCATTGTGGCTGTACCATTTGTTACTGTCTGACGCATACCTTCTTGAACAATTTTTATCTCATCTTTTAAATAAGTATTATCTCTAATTACTTTTTTATCAATATTTATTCGTTCATTATTATTTTTATTTATGATATATGATACAACATGGGGTTCATATAAAATTCCGCCATTAGCTATTGTCGTTATTGAATTGAGTACTTGCAATGCTGTTGCCGTTACATATCCCTGCCCTATGGCAGCATGATATGTATTTCCAATATACCATTTTTCACCAAAAGTTCTTTGTTTCCATTCCTTATCTGGATAAAATCCTTTTGCTTCTCCAGGTAAATCTATACCTGTTTTTTCCCCATAACCAAACTTTTGCATATATTCTTTCATTCTATCAATCCCTAAGCCAACAATCTTACCATACCCTCCCCCAACTGTATAGAAATACACATCACTAGATACAGCAATAGCTCGACGTAAATCAGTAAATCCATGTGCTCGCCAATCGCCAAAGAAAAAAGAACCTAATTGCAACCCTCCTCTACTTTCAATTTCATAATTTGGTGATACAATATGTTCAGCCAATGTCGCAACGCCCATAACTGGTTTTACGGTTGAACCTGGCGGATAGGCACCTCCTATTGCACGATTGAATAATGGTCTATCTTTATTGCTAATCCAGTTATTATAAGTATGAGCGTCAATCCCTTGTGCAAATTTATTATTATCATACGATGGCAGACTGACCATTGCTCGCACAGCACCACTTTGTGGGTCTATTGCTATTGCCATTGCTCTATTAGTGTCAGCTCTTTTTAATTCTTTTTGCAATCTATTAAAAATAAACTTCTGTAATTCTGCATCAATGTTGAGATGTACTTCAGAACCATTTTGTGGTTGGATATCTGCCAATTTATCGATTATATTGCCACGACTATCTACTACTGTCCTTTGTGCCCCATGCGTCCCATGTAAATATTTTTCATATTGATATTCAATTCCAGTTTTTCCAATACGATCAATTAATAAATATTTTGGATTTTTTTCTCTTTCATCCTTTTGAATGAGTCCTTCATAGCCGATAACATGCGCAAACTTCTTTCCATCAATATAATTACGAATTGCTGTTTGTTGTATATAAATTCCAGGCAATTCTTTTTGTTTTGCACGTAATACCAATGCTTGTTCATGAGTAATATTTTCTGCAATAACTGTGTTCATATTATTTTTTATTGCATCTGCAATTACCATTTTAATATGTGATTCATCTAAATTAAGTAATCGAGATACTTTTTGTACAAGTTTGTTTTTCTCTTCTTCACTTTTGGGTAGTGATTTAGGAAGAATAATTATGTTAATACTGGGTATATTATCAGCTAATATTTTTCCATTAATATCGTAAATAGTACCTCTCATTGAAATTATAGGAATGGAGCGCACACTATTACCTGACGCAATAAAAGAATAATAATCTCCCTTGACAATTGAAAGATAAAATACTCTAGCTACCAATATACATATTATTAAAATAATAAAAATACCAAAAATTAATAACCATTTTTTATTAAAATCGAATGCCATATAAGCAGCCTCTTTCTCGGAAGCTGTTAGTAGAGAATCTTCTATCTCATACGTTTCTCTGGTAATTTTTTTATATTGTCTCATATATCTTAATTTCATGTATGACAACGTATATCTGTACCATGTGTATAAAAGTTAATAAAATTTTCAACTAAATTAATACCAAATTGAAAAGCAAAAAATAAAATAAAAGTTATGACAATATTTATGATAAATGTGTACAAATCAAAAAAAATATAATGTTGAATAATTATTTCTAAAATAATCATAATAACTGTACTTAACAAGAGAGCTATGATATATGAGATAATGAGATTATCCTTTGTGCTACGAACAATTCGTACATAAGTCAAATGAAATAAAAAACCAACAAGTAAAATACTCAGTGTAAAAAGTCCAAAAATATCATAATACAAAAATCCAAAAACAATAGAAAATGTAAAGATCCACCAATAATTATATTCAAAAGGAACAATTGTGAGCCAGGAACAAACAAGTACACATGCTAGAATCAGTGGATTAACATTAAAACTAAATGAAAAAATTACTGTACAGAAAAATATAGATAAAATAATTCCCAAACGTATAAAAAATGTAATCATAATATTTTTATTTTATAACAAAAACATATTGCAATTTGTCCAATGCCACACTCGGCAATATCGTTGCGGTTTTAAATAATTGATCTTTAGATAATGCAATATTTTGCACTGTACCAATACTCAATCCTCTTGGAAATGAATTACCAATATCTGATGTTACAAAAGTATCTCCATTAACTACATCATCTTTCACATTTATATCCTCTACTTTCAAGGAGAGTCCATGTACTCCCACAATAATTCCTTGAGCACCTGTCCGAGCACTTACTGCATTTATTAGGCTGTTTGGATGAGTTAAAAGTTGTATACGTGCAGTAGTTTTATTAACTTTATCAATAACACCTACAAGAATATTTTTATCAACAACAACAGCTTTGCCAATAATAATTCCATCTTTTTGACCTTTATTTATCATAATCCATTGATTTCCACCTAAAGAATCCCGTAAAATCACATCTCCACCAATGAATTTAAATTTATCACGAGGCAATAATTCTAAAATATTACGTAATTTATTATTTTCATTTTTAACATCCGATAACTTTGCATTTTCTGCTTTCAATTCTCGTACTTTATTTTCTAAATCTTGATTATTACTGTACAAAATACCAATACTTGAAACCATATCAATCTTATTAAAAATATATGTTCCCACAGCTGAACCTTGTTGTGCAATGGGTGTAAATGGTATCATAATAATATTCCGCACAATATCAAACATGCCAAAAGGATTGATAACCATCAAGGTAATAAAAACTACAGTAAAAATAACAATATTTTTATTTTGTTTTTTATTATAAAAAACGTACATATTTTATATTAAAATTACCTCACAAAATATTTTATCGCAGTGGAGCAATCTGATTATTTTCAATTAAAACTTCTCGTAAAGCTTCCAAATCATCTAATACGACTCCAGTACCACGTACTACAGCGGTTAAAGGATCTTCCATTTTTTTTACAGGCATTTTTGTTTCATTTGCAATTAATTTATCTAATCCACGAATAAGGCCTCCTCCCCCTGCAAGAATAATCCCTCGTTGCATAATATCTGATAAAAGTTCTGGCGGTGTTTCTTCTATAATTGTTTTAATTGTATTAACAATAATTCGAATACTTCTTGCCAATGCATCACGAATATTTGAATCATTAATAATTACTTCTTTTGGTAAGCCCGTTACTAAATCTCGTCCACGCACTTTCATTTTTAATTCTGTTCTCTGGGGATATGCACTTCCAACTGTAATTTTTATTTCTTCAGCAGTATATTCTCCTATAAGCAAATTAAACTCATCACGCATATATCTAATAATATCTTCATTCATTTCGTCTCCTGCAACTCGAAGTGATCTGGCGGCAACAACACCTCCTAAAGATATGACAGCAATTTCACTAGTACCCCCACCAATATCTACTATCATATTTCCACTAGCATCAGTTACTGGCATCCTTGCACCAATTGAAGCTGCCATTGGCTCATCTATTAAATATGCTTCCCGTGCACCAGCACTTATTGCTGCGTCAATGACAGCTCGTTTTTCTACCTCAGTTACACCAGAAGGAATGCCAATAAGTACTCTTGGCCGTGGCAAAAAAGAAAATTTTTCTTTATGTACTTTATCAAAAAAATATTTCAACATTTGTTCTGTTACTTCAAAATCACTAACTACACCATCTACCAATGGACGTGTCGCTATGATATGTGCTGGGGTTTTTCCTACCATACGTTTTGCTTCAGTACCGATAGCAAGAATTTGTCCAGTTCGCTTATTCATAGCAACAACAGATGGTTCATTTATTACAATTCCACTACCACTCACATAAACCAATGTATTTGCAGTACCTAAATCAATACCAATATCTTTTGAAAAATTACCAAAAAATTTACCACTAATTCTCTTGGATACTTTTGTTATGTTATTTATAACTCTATTCATTTTATTTATATTATTATACAGAAAACAATAAAAAACCAGCTCAGAAATAACCGTCTTTTCTCTACTTGTATTTTTATTTTTCACTTATATATAATACCTTTTTTTGAAATAGTAGTCAAAAGTAATGGTCCTACATTCAACAATTAAACGCAACACCCTTATAAATATCAATTTTATTATTCTCATAAAACACATAGAATAATATTTAACTTTATTGTGCGGGAGTGAGATTATACCTCAGTCCATAACGTTTACCACATCCATCAATTTTTCAAATATGTAAAACTGGCTGCAAACCAATTCCTGCATTAATTTCAGGTATTGCAATTAATTATTGAACTTAATGATATTATATTATTTTCTGAGTACTTTTAGAAATGCTTCTGATGGAATATCTACACTCCCTGATTGTGTCATTCTCTTTTTTCCCCTTTTTTGTTTTTCTAATAACTTTCTTTTTCTTGTAATATCTCCACCATAAAGTCCAGCTGTAACATCTTTTCTATATGCACTAATTGTCGCACGTGCAATTATATTTGAACCAATTGCAGCTTGAAGTGCAATTGCAAAATTTTGTCTTGGCAATACCTCCTTTAATTTATCTACTATTAATTTACCCTCTCTCTGTGCATTATCTTTTGGTACTATTCGTGCAAATGCTTCTATTACATCTCCAGCGACTAATATATCTAATTTAACTAAGTCACTAGCTCTATAGCCAATCGTTTCGTAATTCATAGAAGCATATCCGCTAGAAACACTTTTTAGTTGATCATGAAAATCAACTATTACATCCATAAGAGGCGCTTCAAAAGTTAATTGCACCCGTGATTCATCTATATATTCTGTAGACTTATATTCTGCCCTGGTATTTCCTATAAGTTCCATTATACTTCCAAAATACTCACCAGGTGCCATTATTTCTAACCTTACATAAGGTTCTTCGATTGATTCTAATTCTGATGGATCAGGCAATTCTATTGGTGAAAATATTTCAATTACTTCTTGAGTATTTCTTTTACGTATTTTATATACAACACTTGGTGTTGTGATAGTTGGCTTCATATCAAATTCTCTTTCGAGTCTTGCCTGTATAATTTCGAGATGCAACAAACCTAAAAAACCACATCGAAACCCTCGCCCTAAAGCCTTATTACTTTCCGGTTCAAATCTAAATGCTCCATCATTAAGTTTTAATTTTTCTAATGCATCACGCATTAAATTATAGTCACTTCCATCTAACGGATAAAAGCTGGCATACATTACAGGTTTTACTTCTTGATATCCAGGAAGTGGTTTTATTTTATGGTAATCTTCTGTTTTGGGATTTTGCTTAAGCGTAATGGTGTCACCTACTTTGCATTCCAATACAGTCTTAAATCCAGTCGCAATATATCCTATATCTCCTGTGAACAATTCATCACATGATTCATATTTTGGCTTCAGATGACCTAGTTCCACTACACTACTCTGACCCTTTGTCATAAGCATGTGAATACTGTCTCTCTTATCAATTTTTCCATCAACTACTCTCACATAGGCTAATACCCCCTTATAAGAATCATATACACTATCAAAAATTAGTGCTCTCATATCGCCATTTTCTAAACCACTTGGAGCAGGCACTTTATCAATAATAGTCTCTAGCATATTTTTTACACCTTCTCCTGTTTTACCACTAACAGATAAAATATCATCATCATCACAACCAAGTATATGTACAATTTCTTTTTTTACTTTCTCCACATCTGCATTTGGTAAATCAATTTTATTTAAAACTGGGATTATTTCCAGATCTTGTTCTAAAGCAAAATACAAATTTGTTAAAGTTTGTGCTTGCACACCCTGAGTGGCGTCAACGAGTAAGATAGCGCCTTCAACAGCAGCAAGTGAACGAGAAACCTCATATGCAAAATCTACGTGTCCCGGAGTATCAATTAAATTTAATGTATAATTTATGTTTCTATATTCATATTGCATTTGTACTGGTTGCAACTTTATAGTAATCCCACGTTCACGTTCCAAATCCATTGTATCTAATAACTGCTCTTTCATATCTCGCTTTTCTATTGTGTCTGTCACCTCTAAAAGACGATCTGATAAAGTAGATTTCCCATGATCAATATGTGCGATAATACAAAAATTTCTAATGTTTTTCATATATATTATTTTATTACTATTCAATTTTATTACATTACAATCCCTAATGTTACTTTCGTCTTATACAATTATTTTGATGAAAATTTTTGGAATTTTTTATAAATTAAAAAATGTTTACAAAACTTTAATTTAACAGAATTTATCCAAAAAACACTTCAACAAAAAACTTATAGCCGTAACAACTCTAAAAGTCTTATAAACGTCCTCCAAACTATCTCATAAATTTTATTATTTTTTAAAATATTTGTTATACTATTAAATGTACTTATTTATATTTAGTAAAAGTATATAATAAGTTTATATAATATACAACTTTTTATTAATTAAAAAAAATAGTAGTTAGATACTCAAACCTTTTTTGTCGATGGCTATCAAGTATTGCCTAATGGTGAGAAAAGTGAAGTAGGGATTACTAGATATTTAACTAACGAAGGTGAAATTTATCCAAGAAAAGGATGCAGTTTATTTCCAAAAGGTTTCGGCGAAGCATTTGCAAAAAACTTACGAAAACATTTTTCTAAAAAAATAACAAATAAAAAAGTTAAAACATCATATATTTGGATACAAAAAATTAGCACTAATTAAACCTATAAAGTGCTAATTTTTCATTTAATTCTTCTTATCATACAAAAACAAAAAAGAAAATTTTATACACTCACGTACATTAGGTGACATTTTTATTTTTTTAAATTATTTTTTATTTATAAAAATGTTTTCGTAAGTTTTATGCAAATGTTTATATTTCTGCCTCTTTTTTATAAACAATTCTGGCAACAGTCATACCTGATATTAAAGCTAGAATCATTGCTATAGAACCGACACCTGTTTGTGGTGATTTTTGTTCTGGTGTAGATATTTTTGCAATTGGCTTATTTTCTTTAATCACATCATTACCACTATCCTTTTCTAGCTCGACAGCCTTTACATTCGATTCATCAAGATGATTTACTGTATCATCTGCTATACTATTACTTATATCATTATTAATATCAAAAGCATATTCCTCTCCAGAAACCGGTGTATCATCTGTCATTTCTACAACTTGTTGTCTATTTGATTTAAATATCACATACAACATTGAAATAACAACGATAAATACAACTAGAATAAGTGTTGCAACTGCTCTATTTTTATCCATAGTATAAACTATTAATTTATTAACGATTAAATATAGCATATACCAAAAAAAATGTCAAATGCTGTACTGTTGCATAGTCAGGATTGCTTTTTGAGGAATTTTAATATTAATATTACTTAATGATAAAAATTTGTAAATTACAATTTTGGAATTTTACAGACATTACTTAAATTATCTTACTATATTTTGTTCTTCATTTGCCACTTGTGGTCTTCCAAATATACGTAATATTATTTTTTTCTTTATTGTTTCGTATTCTCTCATATTAAATATGGCAGTAACAAAAAGATACACTAAACCACCACCAATACCGGCACTAATAAGTTGAATTAATACTCCCCACACAAATTTTAATGGTAAAATTTCTCCCAATGTATTACGTATAAAAAATGTAATTATAAATGACACAAAAGTTGCAATAGTTATTTGTGTTATGGTTCTAAGGGTATTTTTATATTCTTCATCTCTTACGTGTTTATGCAATAATCCAAATAATAGACCAGCATTAACAATTGCGGATATTGAAAAAGCAATAGCTATTGCATAAATTCCTACTCGTCTTATAAGAATAATAATAATAAA
Organism: uncultured Micavibrio sp.; assembly: GCA_964534895.1. GTDB lineage: Bacteria > Patescibacteriota > Minisyncoccia > Moranbacterales. The sequence continues at coordinate 12,549 of CAZHQB010000009.1, read as the reverse complement.
TATATTGACTACTTGAGCTCCTAATGCTATATATAATGGCGTCTTAGTATTTTGCATAGCATAAAATCCACGAGCTAATAATGGAATAACACTTTGAGCAAAGAGACTGATACATAATATACCCAAAATTTGATAAGTAAGTCTAGTATCATTTATATCAAAATGCCCTGCACCATAAACTATCCGTATAATTTGTTCTCTAAGTACAAAAAATATCATACTAAGCGGAACAGCATAATATAAAATACGACGTAGTGTTTGTGATAAAATACCAATGAAAGATTCCTTATCATTTATCGCAAACTTATTTGCTAATACAGGAAATGCCGCAACAGCAAAAGGTACGCCTATAAGACCAAGTACTACGCTTTGGACATTATTTGCAAAAGAAAAAACTGTTAAACTACCTGCGGTCAGAAGTGAAGCAAAGAATGTTATTAATAATAATGAAATTTGATTAGACGCACTAGAAAACATTCTAGGAATCATTAAACTTAATATATTACGAACATCTTTATTTCTATAAGGCCATTTTTTCGGAATTACAAATTTTGTTTTTGCAATCTTTATGGCAATTACATGAATTAAAAAATGCATTAACGCTCCTAACACTACTCCATAAGCAAGTCCTATTAGACCTGTATACGGCACGATGAGTGTGGCTCCAATAATTATGCCCATGTTATAAAAAAGTGGTGCCATAGAATAAAGCATAAAACGTCTAAAAGACACCAAAACACCTCCTAATACAGCGCTTGCCGAAAGAAAAATGGGGCTAAGAAACATAATTCGTGCTAAATTAACTGTTTCTTGCATTTTATTAACCGGAAAACCAGGCACTATTAGATGCATAAGAAGTGGTGCACAAATGATACCAACAATAGCCAATACAATCATAGACACAACAATTACAATAAATACCCCACTAGCTGCTTGCCATGCACGATTTATATCTTTTTTTATAACAAGTTTACTAAATATTGGTATAAAGGCAGCACCTAAAGCACCTACTACAAGCAACTCAAATATAAAATCAGGTAATCGAAAAGCAGCATAATAAATATCAAGTGCATTTCCTGCACCATAATGTGATGCCAAAATACGATCTCGCAATAATCCCAATACACGACTCATAATACCAAAAAAAGCAACAATTACAGCATCTGCTACAATAGATTTTTGACTTGAATATGCAAAAAATTGTCGTATTTGTTTAACCATTAATATAATTTAAAGCTCTTAGTCAATTATTATCATATTATATAATTACATTATTTTTATTTATTTTTTACACGAAATACTGTACCATGATATCTATCAATCGTAAGATTATTTTGCATTTTCAGAGTATCAGTATCTTGAGAGTTCCATATTTGTAAAAAGCCTTTTGGTAATAAAATATCACTAATAACAGAAGAATGTTCACTACCAGATTGTTTCTGAAATAAAACAGCGTATGAACCAAATTTGCCATTCTGATCATAATTAAAATCTATACGAAATGGTAATTCATATTTATAAGTAATCGTTACATTTTCTTGTGGAGAAACGTACACCCAGTTTGCAAAAACAGTTTTGTTATATTCATTATAAATTCTTGTTCCAGTTTCTTCATCAATGTACGTATTATTTTCTTCTTTTTCTACATCACAATCACGTTGATATCCTAAAGCATCATAGTCTAATCGTTGTGTATTTATTTCACGAGTTTGTCCCTCTACAGATAATAATTTAGAACCTTGTGGCACATATACACGCATATAATCCGAATTTACTGCATCCCACCAAGGAAATCCTGTTTTACCTCCTTTATGCACACGTTTAATTTGTACTGTATCAATAATATGTCCATCTTTATCAATGTCAGCAGTATGTGTAATTGTTTCATCTATTACACCGTCTGTTTTAAAACCATTAATATTTGTATTAATTACACTCAAATAATCCTTGTCTGTTTGAAGTACTATACCTCCCCAATTATTACTTTCAATAATATCTTGGACATTTTTATTTGTCATATACATTATAATATGTCGTTCTCTTAAACCATTTGATACTACTGAGAGTAATTTTGCTAAATATTCTGGCGATTTTCTATCAGATAACTTATCAAGCATAATTGGCATTAAATCTGCCAAAATCTTTTTTGGCTGTTTTTTAGTCACTTCAACTGTGTTTCGATTAATGTTGTTTATATCATTTTTTGTATTATTTATTTCTTCTTTTTTTATCGCATTTTTCGAAACATTTTCTTTCTCTAAATAATTATTTTTATCTTCAATTTTATTTTGTAATACCTCTATAAAATTTTTATCTGTTAATACCACTCCTTGTTTTGGCAAAGCAATAGGCCCAGTAATCGTCAGGAATTTTTCCATCACAGCTGGCGTAATTGCTATCACACCATCAACCGTAGGTCCCCCAGTACGTTCATAAAAATCTATAGCTTTTTTTGCAGACAGAGGGAAATCTATAAACCAATTACTATCATGTAAACTCCAATCAGCTGAAATTTTTTGAATAGGAAGTGGTGGTACTATCCTATCAGTCAATTGTCCATCTGGATTAAATATGTCATCAACAATCATTTTTTCAATATTCCCATTATTAATTTTTATAAGTCCATAACTTCCAATAAAACCACCTGTTGCACGCATTTCATTATTGTTTTGAAATAAAAATAAATATGTTCTTGAACCATTTGCACCTAATAATTCTTCTACGGCACTACGCGATTCGATTCCATGTTTTAGTGATTTTTCTACTAGTGGTAATAATTCCCGCATCTTTACAAAAGTATCTTGATATTCTTTTGGTACATCATTTAAATATACCTTATCAATATGTTCTCTAGCTTGGGTAACATCTTCATATGCTACACCTAGTTGATCTACAACAAGCTCATATATAGCTAAAAATGATACATGTTTACTGTCAGGTGTAACTAAAGTACTATCTTTATCAATAACTACAGGGATAATCTGATTAAACGTCTTAGCTGCATGTGTTAAATATTTACCTGCTTGAATAATATGATTACCACTCGACAATTTTGACATTCCTGGAATAAATTGAGCAACAAATGTTGCAAAATTACCGACTTTATTCATTTCTATAGAAGCAGAATTAAATTCTTTATATGCTTTATCAAACTCTTCTCCAGAAACTTTATAATTATTTTCACGCAAATTTTGTATTGCTATTTTAATTGATGTGAATGCATCTTTTCCAGCTTTATCAACTTTATTTTTGACTGCAAATGCTGTTCCTGCAAAAACAAAAGAACTAAATACCAATACAAACATAACTACAATAAACGCAAATTTAGATGAAATATTTTTTGCTATTAATATACTCTCCTGAGAAAAAATAGGAAGATCTCTCAATGAAAATTTACTTTCAGAATGTTTCTCAATTTTATCATCGATCTCATCATCTTGAGATTCTTCATAAATCTTGGATTGTTCAAAATAATTAATTTCTGAAGACATCTCTTTATTATTTTTTTGTATTTGTGTATATCCAGTATTATCAAATTTATTTTCTTGCACATTAGCTTCATCACCACCTTCAAAATCAGTATAAGAAATATAAAGATCTTCACTCTTATAAGCTTGTCCCAATTGATAAACACGATATTGTATATTATCATTTTTTTCTAAAGTATTTCTACATTTTTGTTTTCTAGCTGTAACACCATCCATACACTAAATACCTTTTTTATATATATTATATGTCTCGACTGCCATTTTTTCCCATGAATACTTTGTAACATTTTTTTGTCCATTTTGTATCAATTTGTTACGTAAATTTTGATTTGTAGAAAGTTCATTCATTGCGACTACAAATTTTTCTATATTAGTTGCATCAACATACAAAGCACCATTATCTGATAAAATTTCTAACATACATGCATGGTCTGAAGATAAAACTGGTACACCCAGCAATTGTGCTTCAAGTGGTGGCAATCCAAAACCCTCATAAAGAGATGGGAACACAAAAAAACTTGCATTTCTGTACAACTTACCAAGTAATATATCATCTACGGTATCAAGTATTTTAACATTATGAATACCCCGCTCTATTATATATGTTTGCAATCTCTTATAAAAATAATCATTACGCCCCACCAAAACTAAATTTTTTATTAATCCACTCTGTTGCAAATACTGCGCAAAGGCTTTAACAAGAAATTCGAGATTTTTATGTGGGTATGCATTACCCACATACAACATGTATGGTTTTATTATATCATACTTTTGTAAATTATTCTCACCATTTTTGTGCTCCTCAAAATCAATTTCTGCAGCCTCATAAATTACAGATATTTTATCACAAGCATTTAAATATTTATTACAAATATCGTCAGCTGTAAATTCAGACACTGCAATTATCTTCAGTGATCTTCTAATGATAATTTTTATTACAATGCGATATATCAAATATTTAACCCAATAAAAAAATCTACTACGTGTTGAGGATTTCCGAGTTGGATAATGAACTAAGATTAAATCATGAATAGTAACAATAAATTTCTTAAAATATAACAACGGCACATTAAAATGTGGAAAATGTACTAAATCAAATTTTTGTTTATACAGAATAAATGGGAAAAAAATCTGTTCTTTAAAAGAATACCAACGATAATCTACTTCTATTTTAGTAAAGTTATTATTTTTTGGCACATATTCAGCAAAATTTTGTTTACGCAAAAAAATAACATACTCATTTTCGTAATCAATGTTTTCCAGATGTGTGATAAGTTTTTGCGTATATCTACCTAGACCTTTACTACTAGGGCCATAAAAACGTGCATCAATTCCTATTTTCATATATCTAAATTATATCAAACAATAGCTTTAATAGCGAACAATAAACTAATAATATTTTAATTTTTAAAGTATTATTCATATTTGATATAAATAAAACACTACACCTCTTGATAACTTGAAAGAACCTTCTTAAATTTCCTAGCAAATATTTTCCAATTAAATTCCAGGGCATAATCTTTAGAATTCTGTATTAATTGTTCTTGAAAATTTTTATCTACTATTATTGTCATTAATGCTTCAACAATTTCATCTGAACGCATTGGATTTACCATTATTGCTTTATCTTTTACTACTTCTGGTAATGATGTTGTATTAGATGTTATAGTCGGCACACTACATGCTATTGCTTCAAGAGGTGGAAAACCAAAGCCCTCAAAAAATGATGGGTATATAAAAATAGATGAAAGAGTATAAAGCATTTCTTTTTCATTTTCTGGAATATCTTCAATAACTATAATATCCTTACTATATTTAGCATTAGATACTGCTTTAAATATTTTTTCTCCTTTCCAGCCACATGCACCTGCTATAACTAATTTATGATTTATACTTTTATCTCGACTATGCAAGTCATCAAAAGCCTTTATAATATTTATAATATTTTTACGTGGCTCTATTGTTCCAAAATATAATATAAATCTATAAGGTAAACTATATTTTTCTTTCAATGAAACCAAGTCTATATTGTTGCGATTATATTTTCCAACAACAGAAGTCATCCCATTTAATATCGAACTCACTTTTGTATCTACAACTCCATATGTCTCACAGAGGTCTATTTTTGTAGCTTTTGAAACTGCAAAAATATGTTGTGCTCTTTTGACAAGGAATCTTGGATTTACAAAAAAATGCCACAAACGTCTTTTAAAAGATAAAGAATTTTTATAATGTTCAAACGAGAGATCATGTACATTCAATAAAAATATTACATCATCAGATAATGCACAAAAATTATTATTTGGCATAAAAAATAAATCTACTCCACCACATAATTTATCAAGCTTTGGATAATGCAATAACCATAAACTTAAATTCAATAATTTATTAGGAATAGCAAATTGTTTTATTATTACATTTTTATATTGTACTATCCAAGAAAAATCGATTTTTTGTTTATGCCATGCATTAAAAAATAATACATATTCATTATCATGATCCATTTCAAGAATTGCAATTAAAGCATTTCTTGTATACTCTTCAACTCCAGTATTTTTCCCCTGTGCAAAACATCGCACATCTATACCAATTCGCATAATAATTAATCTATACTAAACAATCAGTCTGTCATATAATGTTTTATCATAACAGCCCAAAATGCTATAAAAAAACCAATAAAACTACTTAGACCTATTAAAAATACAAATGATAATTTATTATCACTTATCACTGGTCTACTACCTAAAATAATAAACCAATTATCTTGTTTTTGTTGTGTGTTCAATTTTTGTGATTCTTGATTGAGTACAGTTACAAGTTTACTTGCGATATCATTTGCCTGTTTTTTTGTTTTTGTCACAAACGTTACACTAATAACTTGCGACGACAATCTTTTTGAATCAAATTTATTGTTATGATTACCAAATACATCTTCAATTACGCGTGCTGATTGTGTCCATCTTACTACAGTGTCAGCAAAACGCTCATCTGCTTGTAAACGATAAAAACTATCATATGAATATTCTTCTCTTTGCGATGAACTGCTCCGTGTAATATTTAAAGTTAAATAAGTTTTATATGTTTGATTTTGTACAAAATATATAATTATTCCACAAATAATAGCAAAAATAATAATAAGCCAAAACACTTTTCTATGTATTATAAATATAGTAAAAAAATCTTTTAATTCCATAATAATAATTTTATAATTTATTTTTTATGTGAATGCTAAATACTTCATCAATATAATTTTTCATTTTACGCTTAAAAATTTCTCTGTCAAATTTTTTTGATTGTTGTCTAATATAATATGGATCAAATTTATATTTTTTAAAATTAGTAATCGCTTGAATTAAAGCTTCCGGTGTTTGTTCATTAAAGAAGATACCCATTTTTTTATTTTCTACATGTTCTACAATATCACCTCCCTGATAAGCAATAATTGGTCGTCCTGCTGCCATTGCTTCTATCGCCACAATACCAAAATCCTCTTCTTGTGGAAAGACAAAAGCTTTAGCGTGCGCATAATACTTAGCAAGATCTTTATCATCTACACGTCCTAGAAATTCTATATTATTTTTTGCTATTTTTTTTAATGACTTAAACTCTGGACCACGTCCAATTATCTTCAATGGTAATTTCAGTTTATTAAATGCCTTGACTGCAATATCATGCCTTTTATACGCGATAAGTCGCCCTACCATAAGATAATAATCCCCTACATTTTTCGCATCTACAAAAAAATTATTGATATCTACTGGTGGATTAATAACTACTGCACTTTTATTATAATATTTTTTAATCCTTCTAGAAACAAAATTGGAATTTGCTATATATTCATCAACTCTATTACTACTCGCATGATCCCACACACGCACAGCATTCATCATAAAAGGTACTATTTTTTCAATCAATTTTGGCAATCCAAAATCACGTGTATATTTTTGACAATCATCCCAGGCATAACGCATGGGAGTATGTACATACGAGATATGCAAAGTTTCTGGCCGAGTGACAATGCCCTTTGCAAAGCTAGATGAATCAGATAAAACAATGTCAAATTTTGAAAAATCAAATTCTTCAATTGCCATCGGCATAAACAATGGAAATATTCTATGTTTAGTTCGTGCAAATGGAATTTTTTGTAATGAGGAAGTATGAATATTACAATGTGTAAAAGTTTCTCCCATTACACCCTTATCATAAACTAATGTATAAACTGGTGCATTTGGAAATAATTCACAAAAACATTCCAAAACTCTTTCTGCACCACCATGTTGCACAAGATAATCATGCACTAAAGCTATTTTCATTATCCTAATATTGTATCAAAAATCCAACTAACTATTGCAATAATCAAAAACCCAAACAGAGCAGACATAAAATTGTCCACTTCTACACCAGGTAAAAAATTAATTAACCAAAATGTAAAAACATTAATCAATAATCCAACAAAACCTAGAGTAATAAAATTAATTGGAAATGCAAACATTCTCAATACTGGTCTTATTGTTATATTTAAAACGCCAAAAATAAATGCAGCAAAAACAGCCGTTGGCCAAAAATTATCTATAATAATTCCACTAACAAAATGTTCCGCAAGTAACAATGCTCCAGCTACCACTAAAAGTCTAATTATATATTTTATCATGATGCTCTCGATAACAAATTATATTACTATTATAGCATTAATTCTTACGTATTTGCAAAATTGCAAGTGGAGTTTTTAGAAGAATCTTAATGTCTTTGAGCAATGACCAATTTTCTATATAATATACATCCAATCTAAATTCATCTTCAAAATCTAAATCACTTCTTCCAGAAATTTGTGCCATACCTGTTATTCCTGGCTTAATAGTAAGTAAACGTCTATGATATTCATGATATTTTTCCACTTCTCTTTGCTGATGAGGTCTCGGACCCACAAGGCTCATATCCCCTTTCCACACATTAAAAAACTGTGGAAATTCATCAATAGAAAATCTCTCCAGAAATTTACCAATCCAAGACTTACGAGGATCATCCTTAATTTTATAAATTGGACCAACACGAACAGATTGCTTTTCAATAAGTTCTTTTTCATATTTCATTGCATTTTTCCAATTGGGATTCATTTTTGTTGTACACCATTTCCACTTAAAATATCGAAATTTGTAAACATAAAATTCCCGGCCATGAGATCCAATTCGCGCATTTTTAAATACAATAGGTGCATCCATATTTTCCAATTTTATCAAAATAGCAACAATAAACATAATTGGACTTGTAAGCACAATGAGTATACTCGACACTATTATATCCATAATTCGTTTGATTATTTTCCCCCATCCATCTAATGGTGTATGCATAAGCTCTATAAGAGGTTCTCCCTCAAAAATTGACACCTCAAATCGTGTAGTTTGTCGTGATGATGGAATAAACTTATACGTGATATCATTAATTTCACAATAATCGTGCAGTTTACTTAAAAGATCATCAGGCATAGATGGTTCATCTACTATTATTTCATCAATACCAAAACGTTTATTTATTTTTTTAATTTTTTTAATATTAATATAATCAATATGATCAATTATTTTATAACCTAAACGATGCTCTATACGTATAGTACGACATATATATTTAATTTTATCACCTGATCCTATCAATAATACACGATGCACACCCGTTCCATACTGCACAAGTAACCACTTCTGAAATCCATGCACTAAAATACGACCAATAGAAACTAGAACAATAACAAGCATTCCGGCAGTAACAATTATAAAACGTGAAGAAAACCATTCCCGTTGCAAGAAGAAACCAACCATCACAAAAACAAGAACCATCATCGTTCCTTTGATAATAGAATATACTTCTTGCCAAAATTTACGTGTAGTTCGAATGTTATATAAACCTTCAAATGCAAAAACAATAACTGCCACAACTGCAATTAAAATGGTCAAATGAACATAATGTTCAAATGGAACATTATACAAACCCTCTTTTTGAATTAATGATTGAATTTGTGTAGTGTGACGCAATTTATAAGCAAAAAGAACTGCTACTATAATTAAAATAAAATCAACAATTACTTGAATAATACTAAAAAATAATTCTGATTTTTTCATAAAAAATATTAGTTTTATAATTATTATTCATTGTTATTATTAAAAGATTGTCAATAAGCCGGATTCTGTTTATGGTGACAATCTATCTTGTTTGCATGTTACCATACAAATCTTTGCGATTCTCCCCACAGCAAATACTATTAAAATTATACAATAATGTTTGATGCGGGGCACGATCTTGCACCTCGGTAAGGATTTAGCCGTTTCACCTTCATATTACTATGAAACTATTCTTGAAAAAACAAGAATTGTCCACCTTACGGTTAAAACACGTCTCTGTTCGCACCTCATAGATTACTCTAGATGGGAATTACCCACTACCGTTTTTTACTTTACAGTAAAAGGGTGTCCGGACTTTCCTCTCCAGAATTTAAACAAATTCAAAGAGCTATCACCCGACAATCTTTTAATAATAACAACGAACATATTCACATTTCTTTTATTATACATCAAAAAGATATAAATAAAAAATTAATTCAAAAAAGATTTTATATAGTCTAACATGATTCATAACAACAAAATATAATATCATATTTAAAAAATTTGTCAATAAAAAAAAGACCCACAATAATTGTGAGTCTTCTTTTTATATTTTTATATTTCTATTATTTTTTTGGTGTTACGTCTATAAACAAATCCAGCAGACAACGCGGCTATTACAAATGAAGCCACTCCTGCAGTTGTGCCAGCACCAGTTTGTGGTGAAACCTGTGTTACTGGAGCGACACTCGGACAATAATATCCAAAATCTGCTTTTTTGTAATATTCGCCCTCTTCAATATAAACCTTAACTTTATTATCAAGTTTATGGTCTTTATCATATGTTTGATAACATCCCTCAGGTAATGTTTCTGCGGCAACTATAACTTTATAATGTCCAGATTTTAAATCCTTAAACTTATAGTGACCTCGAGAATTTGTTCGATCTGTTTCTACATGATTGCCGTGATAAAGCTTTAATTTTACACCTGGAATTCCTTCTTCATCTGGATCTTGTACACCATTTTTATTTCTATCATGCCATACAAAATTACCAATTGCTCCATCATCATCTTCTTCATCCTCATCATTTTGTGGCTGTGGTTGAGGTGTTGGCTCTGGATTTGATTCAATTTTACAACTAGAACTACAGCCATCACCATTTACAGTGTTACCATCATCACAAGTTTCATTTGCTTCTACCTTACCATTTCCACATACAGGATCAGGAGTCGATACACTTATAACCGTTGAATCAGAATCTTGTACATTATTGCCACCATTTACAGATTTTGCTGTAACTTTTACAATATTTGTATAACCAGACTCTACTTTGCTATCAATACAAGTATAAGTAAAACTCTCACCTGCATCAAATAAATTACCATCATATAACTTTTTTGTTTCATTTGCACTACGATTACAATTTGGTTCCTTAGGGTCAACTATTTCTATATTTTCTAGATTTTTTTCTCCAACATTTGTTACAGTTATTGTAAAAGTTGCTTTTGCATTCAATTGCACTTTTTGTTTATCATCATGATTATCGGCATCATCTTTTTTAATTTTAATAGATGCTAACTCAATTTTACAACTAGAACTACAGCCATCACCATTTACAGTGTTACCATCATCACAAGTTTCATTTAATTGAGGATCTATATGACCATCTCCACATTTTGCTGTTTTTGTAGCTCCACAAGTTGAATTACTTCCACCATGAGCTCCTAAACATCTCCAGCTCCATGGTCCATTTCCACTAAAATTAGCCACACTACCACTTGCACAAAGTCCAGTTGTTGGTTTTGAATTAAATGTACCACCATTTGCACTACCACATGTACCATTTATTTTTGTAATTTTAGCACTACAGTCTGAATTACTTCCACCATGAGCTCCTAAACATCTCCAGCTCCATGGTCCATTTCCACTAAAATTAGCCACACTACCACTTGCACAAAGTCCAGTTGTTGGTTTTGAATTAAATGTACCACCATTTGCACTACCACACACACCATTTTCAATTTTTGTCAAAACCATGCATACCGGTCTCACACTATTTGGATATCTATTCTTATATAGCACAGCATGTTGGATATAAATTGAAGATATATTTTCGTTAATATTTAAAGAATTATTAACAGTTCCTCTCCAATATGCTTTTTCTACACGATCAGGTACATCCCCAGTAGTATTACTTCTTACTACCTCACGATTACCCGACATAAATCGAATATAATATTGTTCATGAGCCTGCCCTCTTGGATCAGTCTTCGAGCGACCTTTATAACCATCAAAAGCTTCAAGTTGTACCTTATATTTACCAGCCGGTAAAGATAAAGCTTTATGGATATTATTTGGATGACGATCAGAAAGAATAATAGTATTACCAAAATTTACTAAAATCTCACCTTTTCCAGCATGTAAATGACATGAACTGGAATAATGTTGTACTGATCCTGCTTGAGCATCTATTACAAAAGCAAAACTCACTATAGTAGCCATCAAACTTATTAAAACAAACTTCTTCATATAATATATTATTACACCAATTAAAATCATATGTAGATCCTACAAAATTAGGATAACCATATACTATAGCACACTCGCAGTATTTTGTCAAGTAACTATTTGTGATATTCCTATTCTACAAAAAAATCATCCAATTTATTGTAGATGATTCTATATTAAGACAATCGTATTTTTGCTTTATTTTATTATATTTTAATCACTTTTATTTCAAAAGAAAGTAAAGATTATGTACTTCTTAGAAATACCGTTACACCATTTTACAATATTATAATGCATATTCAAACTTTAGTTTTGTTATTTATTTTTTACCCAATGTCTTTTAATAAATAGCAATGACAACGTAGATAATATATATCCTCCAGTAGGCACAAGAGCATTTAAATATGGGTCGCTAACACCAATTGACCACATAAACCAAAAAGCTATCAAATATGTCACAC
>CAZHQB010000008.1:12380-28769 GCA_964534895.1 uncultured Micavibrio sp. | reverse complement strand
TGTGATTGGCTTTAAATAAATACAATAATTTGCCACACAGTCCTATATAATAAACAAGATATGCATTTCAAATAAATAGAATAATTACATATTATCACTTTTCTCAAGCTTTTAATTGTATAATTTGGAACATCGCTTCCAAGTCAATACCAAAAAGGCAAAACCAGAAAATGCTGATATATGAAAAATTTTCCTCAAGAATTCTTTAACAATTGAATATTTCCCTCATTTTTTCTTAATATTACATGTCATTTAAGAAAAAGTGAGGGGAATATTATTAATTTTAAATGGAGGTGAGTTATGGACCATTATATTACCCGTGTAGTACGGTGGATGTGGCGTAACAAGCTCACCACCACAATTGGGACCAGTCTCGTACTGGCCTGGCTTGTACCAAATTTGCTTCGGCAAATTTGTGGGTCAATCATCGATGTTATTTTAGGTGCGATAGCTTCGTTGCTGTCAATCCTCATCGGTGAGCTTGCCAGGAATTCTTCCACGCTTGGAAACTTGATTACTATTGGAATTTGTGTATGGGCCATCGGTTACATGCTCGGTTTCTTTAGGAAAAAGCGAAAAAGAAAGTAGAATTTTCCTAGACAGAGCCTGCCCAGACTGTCGATAAACAACAGGTACCCGATTCACAATGAACAGGGTGAGCGATGAGATTACATAGGGGAAACTCATCTGGAGATAATTTTCAACACATGATTATCTCCTCTCAAATATATTTTATAAACTAATTTTGTAAAATATATTTGGGATAAAATTTTATATATTTTATCCCCTCTCTCCAACAACTTCGCAAAGGTTGAGATAGAGTTATGAATTTATAATTCTAAGGACATAAATTTTTTTGCGAAGTTTTTTTATGTCTAAATACGCTCAAATTAAGCCTTTATGAAGTGTTGGAGGGAGAGCATCCATTGTTGAGGAATGCCAAAATAAGCAGATTGGTGTCTGCATTTTATACATTGCTCATACAATGTACAGAAATCAACAACTGGGGTGGTAATGTCCTCAGTAGTGTTTGAGCACTAAAGTTGGTGAGAATATAATTGGATACCCTCCCAATTTCTCATTAATAAAAAATTATGGCTTACTAGGCCAATTGAATAGCAAGCAGATCTCACCAATCTGTAATCCAATTAAATTGGAATAGTCGCGGAAATAAGTGCCGTAGGAGAATTTCATTCTCAAATTGACTGATTCATAAACCGAAACATTACGGGCATGGTCAATACTTATATTGGAGACTTCTTTTAACACAAAATTGTCTCCTCTCTCTAAAATATTTTTACACCATGTCATTTCTACTAAGTGAATGATAATGAGCGCATGGAGATATCTCTAATATTTGAGATATCTTGACTCCGTTATCACTTCGCTCGAGATGACAATGTGGACAGATGAAAAGACACTATTTCTACATATTAGCTTGTAGTGACAGTACCTTATACCTGTCATAAATCTAGAAATATTTTAGAGGGAAATAATTCCCTTACAATCTCAACAAAGGAGATTTAATATGTCTACAGCAGGCACATGTCCATCTTGTGATGGCAAAGGCTCTCGTTGTGAGTTGTGTGAAGAATGCGTTGACATGAGCACAGAAAAATGTGTTTGTGAATCGTGTGACGGCAGAGGATTTGTTTATGGCATCATTGATGACCCTGACGATGAAGAGTCCTAGCCTCAACCAGAGAAAACTTCGCTTTTCTCTAAAATATTTTTATATCATGTCATATGGATATATGAGAAGATATTATTTCTACAGATTATAATAACAGGTTTAAAACCTATTATTACGTACAAGGTTTAGAAATATTTTAGAGGGGAATTTTTAAACAAATACAAATAAGGAAAAAGCTATGAAAGTATTTGCCGGAAAGTTTATGAATGGAAACCAAGACACATTTTTTGTTGATCACAACGAAAAAATCCCTTGTCCTGAGTGTGAGGGACGTGGATTTGAAAAAGAATTCGGCTATGCCATCTGCCCAGTCTGTACTGGATACGGAAAGGTTTATGCTAAATTTATGGAAAATGAAGCTCCTACAAAGGAGTTAAATTTTTCATAAAAATAGCGGAGAAAAATCCGCCGTCCGGCTTTTAAATTTAACGGACGTATACTGTGGAGGAAGCCCACGCAAAAAAAGCTGACGAAATATTTGTTCTTTTTTGAAAAAAACTTCGCTTTTCTCTAAAATATTTTTATATCATGTCATTTCTACTAAGTGAATGATAATGAGCGCATGGAGATATCTCTATTTTATAATTTTGAGATTTCTTTGAACAGACACAAGACCTGTCCCCACAGACTGTAGTGACAAATTTGAAACCTGTCACTATGTACAAAGTTTAGAAATATTTTAGAGGGAAGTTTTTAACAATAGTTCAATCAAGAGGATTAAAAATGGCTACAGAGTACGTTTTAGCAAAAGGCAGTGACAAAAATGCCCTTAAAATTTTTGAGGCAGTTCGTGCCTCAATTAAATTTGAGAGTTACCCTAATGGAGAGTGCGGGTGGAGCGACGAGGAAGCGGGATTGTTTGAGGTCTGTGGCTTCAAAGTAATCAGAAAGCAAACCGGTAATCCACATTTAGCAGGTTTTATCCTGTTTGTGGCAGAACAACTACCCCAAAAACAGGAATTGATTGATATTGTGGAGAGGTGGCACGGGCCTAGGTGGGCTCAATGCTGGTTGAAAACAGATTTTCATAAAAAAATGAAGGGGTTTTTATGAAAAAGAAACGTCTTTCATCCTTTGAGAGAGAAATTCTCTCTCAGGATGAAAAACTCATCATCACTTTTGTGATGAGAGTTTCTCACAAGTATTGTCAGAATTGCCAATGTTCTGAGTACGGTCGCATATTTCAGATCGTTGGTATTAAGGACATCTTGCGACTTGAAGACTGTGATTCGGATTACAGTCAGAAAGTTCGCAGGATGCGGAAGGATGTTATGGGCAAGAATCTTTGCCTAGACTGCCTTCCTTAACTTGTGGTGACAAAATAATATTTTGTCACCACATATTTTTATCTTTAATTAAAATATATGTATAGCAAATATTTATTGTAAATTTATAAATAAAGTCTTTTTATAAAAATATTTTGTCAGAAATATTTGTTCTTTTTTAAGAAAATAAAAAATCATTAATGCAAAAAAACTTATAAAATATCATTTGTGAGGATTATTTATAAATATAAACAATCTTTGTGGTAAAATAAAAATCAACAAAACATAAGGAGAGGAAATGAAAGACATAGAATGCTACACTCAGGAAGAACTGGCAAACTATGGCGATATGAGTGAGATTATCGCTAGACGAGGATTCGAATGGTGGACTGATTTATTGCCAGGTGAAGTACAACAAAAAGTAGAGAAACCGTTAAAATTCTAAGCACATTAAGATAACTGAGAGTTAACAATTCTCAGGGTTTACTACTTTAACCTAGAAATAAAAAAGAAGACAATAAACACACCATAACTGATATAGGGAGAATGGGATGAAAAAGAAAAAACCCCTATAAAACCCCATCCTCACCCTGATACGGTGGAGACACTCCGTCACAAAGGCGGAGCCCACGGTAGCCCAAAGGGTAAAAAGGGCTACAAAAGAAAAAAATTTCAATGGAAAAACCAGTTAGAATAATTCTAACTGGTTTTTAAAATGTTTCATTTATTAGACTTTTGTTTATTTTTTTGAAATGCTACAAGTCCACTAGAAATATGAGCATCTAATTCAGATAGGCTTGGTGCAAAAGTGGAACGCAATTTAGACATATCAACTTTATCCAAAACAACGACACCATTATCGTCTAGTTGATCTACTAATTTAATATATGTATCAAATTTACTGGCAATATATTTCAATTGATTTGCGGTATCTATATTTTTTTCTCTCGAATATTCTGTTAAATTATTAGCCCTTTCTTCTGAAAGTGGCCGATTTCTTTGTTTTTGTATTTTTGCCTTATTTTTTAATAATGTATCTAATTCTTGTACATAACCTGTAAGAAGTTGTGATTGTTTATCATCCATAGAAACATTTGTATTTCGCACATTATCAATTATTAAATATAACTTATGATTTATTTCTTCAACATCTATTTCATTTGTTTCTGTATTTTTTGCCATTTCTTCTGGTGTTGGCATTTTTGGTTCGCTCATATTTTTTATTATTAGTTTATTATGATTTAACTATATTCCCCCCCATTTTACTTGTCAATATTTTTGGGCATCTTTAAAGATACACTTTTTTATTTTGAATTTGTGGTATGATATAAATATAAATATAAATATAATAAAATAAAAATATGGAGAACAAAAATAAAGTAACTATAATTGGAGCTGGTATGGTGGGGTCTACCATTGCATATAGTCTTGTGATGAAAGAAATAACACAAGAGATTGTACTTATTGATATAAATGAAAAACTTGTAGAATCACAAGTTATGGATTTGCAACACACCGTACCTTTTGTAGGGCAGACCAATGTACATATTGGAAATTATGATGATTGTATAGACAGTACAGTTGTTGTAATAACTTGTGGAGTAGCTCAAAAAGAAGGGGAGACGCGACTCCAACTAGTAGAAAAAAATGCCAAAATTATGCAAGGGCTTATACCTAAAATTTTTGAGAAAAATCCTGACATTGTGCTTGTAATGGTAACAAATCCAGTAGATATACTCACAAAGTTAGCAATTGATATGTTTCCTGATAAAAAAGACCGAATTATGGGGACTGGCACATTACTTGATAGTGCACGATTTCGTCATTTAATAGGTCAAAAGATGAATATCAATCCAAAAAGCATACACGCATACATTTTAGGAGAGCATGGCGATAGCGAATTTCCTGTGTGGAGCACTGCTCAAATGGGAAATATGAGGCTAGGAACTTGCAACAAGTTAAATAAATCCGATAAAAATGAAATTTTTGAAAAAGCAAAAAATGCGGCATATACTATTATAGAAGGTAAACAATCAACTTATTATGCGATTGGGGCTGGCACTGCTTATTTATTACACGCAATTCTACACAACAAAAAGACAATTCTACCGGTTTCACACTTAGTAGAAGGAATTTATGATATAAATGATGTATGCTTGAGTATGCCATCAGTCATTGGCAGTAGTGGAATTATAGGTAAAATTTGCATGGAACTTTCACAAGAAGAAAAACAAAATCTACAAAAATCAGCAAATATCCTAAAAAAGGTATATGAAAATATAAATATATAAACAAATTAGTAAAATATAAAAGACATACTATAAGGATGTCTTTTAATAAATAATAACTTTAGTACCTATACTAGTCCAGTTATATAAAAATTCAGAATTTTGAGCATCATGCCTCACACAACCAGCTGATACAGCATTACCAATATTTTTTTTACTCTCTTTTCCCCCTTGTGGCATATCTTCATGTCCTTTAGGCCAAACAATCAATCCGTGAAAGCCATATAGTCCATCAGAAGTAAAGGCCATCCAATAAGGTAAATACACACCAAACATATCTGAAAGTGCATATGGATGCTTATTATAAATTTTATATTCTCCGACTGGAGTTGGAGTGTTTTTCGCACCAGTAGAATCCACAAAATTTGCCACAAATTTGCCATCTTCAAACAATGTCGTAATTTGAGCTTTTAAATTAACATCTATATATTTGCCTATTTTTATTTTTGGCTCTGTTGATTCCTTAGCAATCTCTAATCTATCATCAAATTCCTTTGGATATATATCTGGACGAGGTAACAAAGTGTTAAAAGTTAGTGAATTAATAGGATAAAATTGTGCATCATCTTGATCTTTATACTTTGCAAATAGCGTTAAAGAATGATAACCTCTATAATTTTTAGTTTTATTAGTTATCCTGACATGAAGAGTATTATCATTTTTATTATAAAATTGTTGTGTGTCCAAAATCGGCCTCACAACGGCATGCACATCAAAATCATTTATATTTTTATCAAAAGCTATCACAATTTCATCTCCATCATTTATGTATTGATTGTTTATATCTTTGATATTTGTATTTACTACTTTTGGATAAGAAATTGTTTCAAAAGAAAAAATACTAGAATATTCTGTAGATGCCTCATGAAAATTATGAGGAAAAGCTATCGAATACTTTGTTTGTGGTTTCCAAATGGTTTTTGGTGTTATTGTTAATAAAGTTTTATCATCATTCCATGCAAAAATCAAACTCGTTTTTGGATATACCGCTACTACTGATTCATAATGTTTTATATCTTGAATTGGTAAAGTAAATTTAATATTAATATTTTCATCTAAGTTAATCACTGACTCTTGTGTAAAAATTGGATCTGGTACAACACTAGACGAATTATCAATAAAAATTGTCATTCCAGCACCAGCCGAAGTAAGAGGAATAGCAACAATACCAAAAACAAACACTTTCTTTTTTAATGTTAAAAGAGTTCTAATCTTTTGCGAATATATTATTACTTTTTTGTATTTTTCTTGTATTTTTATCAACATAAAATAAAAAATGAGCAACTAACTGCGAATAGTTAGTTACTCACCCGAATATGCTATAATTATAGCATAAATATATTAAAAAATCAAGCTTTATAAAAATAAAATTTTGTTTCATTTTCTAAAAATATATAAAAATTTATCATAACCCAATCTCTATAGAATTGTCAAAAAAAAATGATGTGTTATAATAAAAATACTAAAAATAAAAATAATATTGTGAATAATAAATATACCTACAATGTTTTTGCTTTTATAGTTTTTGCTTTACTTGTGATAACAGCTCTTACAGTTTTTACTTTTGCCGATGATACAAAACTAACATTATTTGAAGATTTTGATCGTGATGGACTCAGTAATAAGGAAGAACAAACGCTTGGTACAGATATCAAAAACCCTGATACAGATGGCGATGGCTATTCTGATGGTGTCGAAGTAGAAAGTGGTTATAATCCATTAATTCCAGCTCCTGGTGACCGTATCATAAAAGAGAGAAAACCTATCACAATTTCCCCAATACAATCACAAACAAAAAATATCACAAAAAAGATTTCTGAAGATGTTGTATCTTATTTAGCTGATGCTCAAGAAGCTGGTGATACTGATATTGATTCAAAAGATTTTTCAGAAGTTATTTCTAAAGCTATCGACAACGAAGTATCTTTTAAAAATATTGACCCAATTGATTTATCACAGATCACTATTAAAAAGCAAGATTATGCTGATTTATCAAAAAGGGAACGAAAGGAGAGACTGAGAGAAGATGCTACTGAATACATTACCGCCATTTCTTACATTTTTGAATCCAATTTTCCAAATGGTTTTTTTAATCAACCAGTAGATTCTCTTAAAACAGAAATATTAGAAAATCTTTCTACTTTTTCTCAATCTCTGAATAAAACATCTTTTTTTGAAGAAATGGCCAAAAATTCTACTAAAGCAGAAAATCAATTAATTGAAGTGGAAGTTCCTGAGGATATGCTCGAGATACACACAGAAGGATTATATTTACTACGTTATGCAATAAATCTTTATAAATCTGGTGACTATAAAAAAGCATCTACCGACATAACCCCTATGATTGCGACACTTGCACAAATGCAAGGAATTGTAACTCTAGGCATACAATTTCAAGATAAAATTCAAACTAAATTGAAAGAATATAATATTAATAAAGAATTTTTAGAGTTATAAACCTATTATGCTATTTATAAAAAAAATTACTGCAACAATAATAATTATCCTAACATTGTTTACGCCACTCTATCAAACACATGCTATATGGTCTAATGTCGCTAGCGACTTTGGTGTTGCTAGTTATAAACAAATGTTAGAGGAGATTCGTAGTCAAATAGTAAAAGCCATCGAAGCTGCTGCAAAAATGATGGCAATAAAACAAGCAACTTCTACAATTGAAGATTTACTATATGGTGGTAGCTCCTCACCTCGTAATATTAAAAATTTTCAAGATTTTCTAGTACAAAAACCACATGATAAAACCATTGCCTATGCCCAGGATTTTCTTACAAATAGTTTGAGAGGTTCTACTTCTAGTGATTACACTCCAGCTGGTGGTTCGGGCAGTGGAAATAATTTATCAGCTTCTCTTAAAGCAGCGGGTGAAAGTGTTATTGCACAATGGAAAGGAGAGGGGCTAAATTATGATGCTTACCGCAATGCGTGTTCTGGATTATCAAATCCTTTTGCTGGTGAAAATTTAGATTGTTATAATGCTATTATTAATACAGCAATGCCCATTAAAGTAGCACTAGATATGGATGCTCTCATGAGCGCAAAATATCAAGAAGAACAAGAAAAAGCAAAACTTGAAGCAGTTAGTTCTGGCGTATTACCAGCCAAAGATGAGAGTGGGAATATTACAAATCCAAAATCAATTGTAGAAGAAATTCAATTACAACGAATTAAACTACCTTTAGAAGCTTTGGCAAATGGCGATTCTAGCGCATTTTCGTCACTCATCCAATCTTTTGCTGTCAGTCTTATTGTTGGAGTAGTTGAAAGAGGTTTAGGTGAAGTAGAGTCTTCTGCTCAAGAAAATATAAAAGCATTTGAACGACAATATCAAGAACAAATTGGACAATATTATGATAAAATTGGACCAGCACTGAATTATGCCGATAATACTTATGATACTGCAAAAAAATTCGACCAACAAACTACGCTAGATAATGATGCAGGTGCCAATAATGCTTCATCACAAACTGATGCTAGTCATGATGCCGATAATCCAACACAACAATAAAATATCTTACAAATATTATTCTTTAGTATATAAAAACTGTTTATTTTATAAACAGTTTTTTGTGGGTATATCAAGATTTGAACTTGAGACCTTCTGCATGTCGAGCAGACGCTCTAACCAACTGAGCTATATACCCTTTTAAAGATGAATAAAATCATCCAATTATTTATTCTTTTTTTTCAACTTTTTTAGTTTTATTCTCTTCATATTTTTTCCCTTTCATTATCGCATCAAATTCTTCTTTTTCAATTGTTTCTTTTTTAAGCAACGTTTGCGCAATAGTTTCAAGTATATCCTTTTTATCTGTTAATATATTTAATGTACGTTGTTTTGCATCTTTCAATAACTTTGACACGACTCTATCGATTTCTTCCGCAGTTTTTTCAGAATAATCCTTTTCTTCTGCAACCTCACGTCCTAAAAATATTAAGTCTTCATGCTTACCAAACGTCCTCACACCTAATTCACTCATCCCATATTTTGTCACAATACTACGAGCAAGTTTTGTAGCTCTTTCTAAGTCATTTGAAGGACCTGTGGTTATATCACCAAAAATCATTTCCTCTGCAACATATCCACCCAAAAACACAGCTAGTTCATCTATAAAATAAGCTCTACTTTGTAATGATTGATCTTGCTCTGGTACAGCTAATGTATAGCCTCCAGCATTTCCACGCGAAATAATTGATACCTTTTGTACTGGATCTGCATTTTCTAAACTTGCACCCACTATTGCATGTCCTGCTTCATGATATGCAATTATCCTTGTTTCTTTTTTATTAAGTCGTTTATTTTTACGAGCTGGCCCAAGCATAACTTTTTCAATTGAGTTAATAATATCTACCATTGCTATCTCTTTTTTATTTTGTCTTCCAGCCCAAAGTGCACCTTCATTCATAAGATTCATTAAATCTGCTCCAGAAAAACCCGGCGTCCTCTGAGCAATTCTTTTTAAGTTTATATTGTCAGCTAATTTTTTATCTTTTGCATGAATTTTTAAAATTGCTTCACGATCTTCAATTCCTGGAAGATCTATAGTCACACGTCTATCAAATCTACCTGGTCGTAATAGTGCGGGATCTAATACATCTGGACGGTTTGTCGCTGCTATAATTATTACATTTGTTTTATTATCAAATCCATCCATCTCAACAAGTATTTGATTTAATGTCTGTTCACGTTCATCATTTCCACCTCCTAAACCAGTACCTCTTTGACGTCCAACAGCATCAATTTCATCTATAAACACAATAGACGGAGAATGTTTTTTTGCTTGTTTAAATAAATCTCTTACACGACTAGCACCAACACCGACAAACATTTCTACAAATTCTGAACCACTAATTGTAAAAAATGGCACACCAGCCTCACCCGCTACAGCTCGAGCAAGTAAAGTTTTTCCTGTTCCTGGACGACCTAATAACAATACTCCTTTTGGAATCTTTGCACCAAGATTATGAAATTTCTTTGGTGCTTTTAAAAAATCAACAATTTCAATTAGTTCTTCTTTTGCTTCTTTATTTCCAGCCACATCTATGAATGTAGTTATATTTTTTTTATCTTTAGGATCAACCATTCTAGCTTTTGATGTACCAAAAGACATTGCCTGATTACCACCCTTCATAGCATATTTCATCATGAAAAAGATAAGCCCCCCAATAATAAGAACCGGCAATATTGACGGGATTAATATTGTAGCCCAAAAAGATGCTCCCGATCGCATTTCCACAGTAATTGGCACTGTTGAAAGTTTCTCTTTATCTACTCCAAAATTTACAAGAGTATCTGTGAGGCTCGCGTCAGATTCTTTATTTGTTGTTTGTTTGTTGCCATCTTTTTTTTCAATTTCTATATTGCCATCAGTTTTAATAACAATTTTTTCTATTTCATCATTATTTACTTCTTGTGATAACTGCGTCAACGAAATATCTTCAATATTATTTTTTTTACCAGTTGCTAAAATAATAAACATCACAGTAACAATCAACACAATAATAATTACTGACGCATTTTTTAAAATTTTTTCCATATCTTAATTTTATTTAAAGTTAAAAAATAAATAAGTCTATCTTTGAGGAATATCTATAAAACTACAAAAAATTATATCTCTTATAAAATTATCCCAACTTCACAAATCTTACTGTATCATTATTTTTCATCATTTTCAAGTTTTTCATATTAACAACTTGATTTTTATTCTTTACACTAGCAATTGTCTTCCGCAATTCCTCAATAAAACCAATTTCTATATCCACAAGATTACCGCGTATTTGTTGGATAATTGTCCTCAAGGCTAATCGTTGTTGTGATGGATGTTTTGATAAAAATTTACTTGCACTAAATATAATGCTGTTATTAATACTTTCAACACGCCAAAACTTTTGTTGTACAATTTCTAAAAAATTTTGATCATCAGCAATAATCATTGCAGTGTTGGCAAGTACATCAATAATATTTGGATTGTATGAGTGTATAAGCTCTGGAATTAATTCTTCACGCAATTTATTACGCACAAAAACCGTATTTTTATTTGTTTTATCAATATTGTATAAAATATTATAATCATTACAATATTTCAACACATCATCTCTTAAAATTGTAAGCAATGGTCTAATGATATTATTATCTGATTTTTGACGCATACCAGACAAGCCCTGTAATCCACTACCTCTAATTAGATGTCCAAGTACTGTCTCTGCTTGATCATTTTTTGTATGTGCTATGGCAATTTTATTTGCTTCATACTTTGTGACTATTTTTTTAAAAAAATCATATCTAATATTACGCCACAAATTTTCACCTCCTTTTGCAATATTATCACCACAAACTAAAACTTCACAAATAATATTATACTTTTTGGCATATTTTTTTACCAACTGTTCATCTGCTAAAGAATCATCACCCCGCAAACCATAATTAACATGTGCAATAATTATAGTTAAATTTGCTTTTTGAGAAATTTTTTGCAAAATATCTACAAGACACATACTATCAGGACCGCCTGAAACACCTACAACAACCTTTTCATCAGATTGCCACATTTTTTTTTGAAAATTTATATCTTGCACATATTTTATTAAATTTTTCATTACACCTTAATTATTATTTTTATCTGCCCGTTTTTTAATAAAATTCATAATCTGTTCAAAAACATTGTCTACAGTAAGATGTGTTGAATCTATAATAAGATCAAAATTCTTTTCATCAAAACAATTTTTATTATAATACTTTTTATAACGTAAGTCATCACTTTTCATACGTTTTCGATTATTCTCCAAAACATCCTCTATTGTTCTGAGATTATTTGCTTCATTACGAATATTGTTTTGTTTTTGCAAATCTTCAAAAATACGTCTAGCTCCTTCTTTCTCATCAACTTTTATATATATTTTTATTGAATTAGGTATTAAAAACCAACTAGTTCGTCCTTCTATTACAAAATTATCTTCTGTTTTACCTATTTTTTTCTGATATTCATCTACTTCTATATCTGTTTCTGGATGAGTTTCGCCATAGACATTATATTCTTCCAACGTCATTCCTTTTTTCTTTGCCATATCACGACGTATTTGTCCAATATAATATCTTTTATAATTAAGTTCTTTGGCTATTTTTTTTGCTATGGTACTTTTTCCAGCTCCTAATGTACCCGAAATTGTAATAATCATACGTCTTTATGAGATTTTAATTAGATTTACAAAAAGCGCCCCAACACATTGGGGCGCAGTGACACTATTTTTTTGTATCCTCTTTTACAGGATCATCTTTATCTTTTTTCTTTTCAACCTTCTTATCGTCCTTTTTCTTGTCCGATTTTTTAGTGTCGGATGTTTTTTCTTTATTTTCTTCTTTTGAATCACTTTCTTTTAACTTTTTTTCATCCATTAAAACTAAACCCATCCTATGTTCTTTTGGTTCAATTGAAAGCACTTTCCATTTATATGTTTCTTGTTGTGCAATTTTATCTTCCATCTTTTTACCTGGATACATCTCTTGAAATTCACTAATGTGTGCAAGTCCGTGTATATCATTATCAAGATACACAAAAGCTCCAAAATGATTGATTTTATCAACTTTCCCTTCATAAATTTCACCAACAGTATATTTGTTCATAATTTTTGTCCACGGATCCTCTTGTAAAGCTTTAATCGACAAAGAAATACGAGTATCATCAATACCAATGATTTTTGCTTCAATCTTATCATTTATTTTAATAACCTCTCTTGGATTATCAATAAGTTGCCATGCAAGTTCACTAATATGAATAAGTCCTTCAAGTTTTGATTCTTCGTCATCTTCTGTCCCAGTTGGTGTAAATTTTACAAATGCCCCAAAATCAACTACACCGCTGACTTCACCCACAATAACATCACCAACGTGCAGTCCAGCAATAGCCTCACGCTCCATATCACTATGAGCAGCTTTTTCTGACACAATTAATTTTTCATCTTCTTGATTTATATCAATAATACGTACAGGTAGCTCTTTATTTATAAGTCGCTTTAATAACTCTAGAATCTTATTTTTATCACCATCCTCTACGCGTGGATAATGTTCACTAGAAAGTTGAGACACTGGTAAAAATCCAGTCACCCCATTAACTTCAACCATAAGCCCACCCTTATTTGCATCAAGCATTTTAACAGAAACTGTTTCTTCATTATCCTTTTTTACACGTAAATCATCCCATGCACGCTCATACGAAGCCTCTCTGATAGAAAGCTCTATATATCCATCATCATTATCTAAATCTACTACAGTAGCTGTTACCTTACTTCCTACCTGTAATTTATCATCAGCTGCAAGACCACTTTTTGCTTCACGACCAATAACCATGCCCGTGCCAATCGGTCCAATATCAAGTAAAACAATACTACCAGAAATATCAATAACTATTCCATCAATAACATCTCCCACACTTGGAACAACTATTCCTGCATCATCCATTAGTTTTTCCATATCTGCACTTTCCCTTTTTTCCACAACAGTATCGTCCATATTAGTATTTTTTGTCACAGATTGCACTGAAGAAGATTTTTTTTCATCAGAATCTTTTTTAACTTGCTTTACAATTTTATCTAATAAATCATCTACTTTTGCCATAATATTTTAGTTAATCCTTATTTATTTCACAAGGACTAGTCTGTGCGCTTATTTCAGACTAATGTTATATAATTACAAACGCAAAAAATTTCCAAAAAAGGAAACAATTAATACAAACAATTTAGAGAAAATTAACTCATCTTCTCCACTCAATCTATTAGAGTGATTATTTTATTGTTTAATAATTAACCTTATTTAAAATTAAGTATAGACTAAAATCCATATTTTTGCAAGTGTTAATTTGCTAAACTCAATATTTAATTGCAACACTTGAAATTAATGCGTAAGCTGGTTTGTAACTAGTTTCACATATTTTAAAAAATGTGACGAACGTGGTAACCGTTACAGACCGAGATACAACCTTATTTTTATACAATATACAAATTCTGAAAATTATAGTTTTTAAAGCATTACAAACACTCTTTAAATTAAAAATCGTTTTTTATTTGAAGATAAATCCAAAAAATCATCAAGTGATTCTATCAATCTCATACTCGTCGATTCTCCAAAAGATACACCTTCAACACGACACCCTGTTGTGTTTTGAACATATTCTACAAGTGGAATATAATCTCCATCTCCTGAAGCAAGTATTATTACATCTACACTTTGTGACATTTTAATAGCATCCATTGCGATACCAACATCCCAATCACCTTTTTTTTGACCACCTGCAAAAATTTGTAATTCCTTTGTTTTTATTTCAAATCCAACTTTCTCCAATGCATCAAAAAACTTATCTTCTTGTGCTTCTTCAGTAGAAATTCCATAACCTATTGCACGAATAAGTTTTCTATTTTCAACTGAAACTGTGAGAAGATTCTTAAAATTAACCTTTTTATTATATAAAACACGTGCACTATAATAAAGATTTTGTATATCTACTAATACACCAACCCTTTGATCTTTAAATTTCATATTTTTGCATTTTTAAAATAAAGAAAAGCGTATTATTTACGCTCTCTTAATCCAAGTTGTTTAATAATTTTTTTATACGTCTTCACATCCGTACGAGCTAAATAATCCAACAATCTTTTTCTCTTTGCAACCATCTTGAGAAGTCCACGTCTAGAATGAAAATCATGTGCATTTTTCTTTAAATGTTTTGTAAGTTTATTAATTCTTGAGGTAAATAATGCAATTTGATATTCTGGAGAACCTGTATCATCATCATGACGTTTTACCTTGCTTGTTGCGTTCACTTTTTGGCGTTTTGTCAATGCCATATTTTTTTAATTCTGCTATGTGGTCGTAATTTTAAAAATTACCACTACACACGAGAGATAAATTAATTACGTCTTGAAGTGTACTACAAAAATTCTATTTTGACAAGTATCTACATCAAATAATCTAAAGTGACTTGTCCAGGAGCGAGGTTGTACCTCGGTCCACAACATTTGCCACATTTATTACTTTTTTCAAACATATAAAACTAGTCACAAACCAATTCCTGCAATAATTTCAAGTGTTGTAATTAAATATTAAGTTTAGCCTTAACAACTCTTGACTAATTATTCTTTTTACACTATGATAATGAAAGGTTTTGATATAACTTATATATCAAATATTTTTTGACTTTTAAATATAATTTTTAAACAACTAAGCTATGCGGACTGAAGTAATAGAATTCAATAAAACACAACGTAAAAAAATGATAGATTTTCGCAGTGGTGATGTTGTGAAGGTGTATCGCAAAATAAAAGAAGGTGAGAAAGAACGTATACAGATTTTTGAGGGGATGATCATAGCTATAAAAGGTAAACAAAGTAGTTCTCCCATGATAACAGTAAGAAAGGTGTCTAACGGGGTTGGTGTAGAAATTATTGTGCCTATCTTTTCTCCAGGTATAAAAAAGATAGAGCTAGTAAAACGTGCAAAAGTACGTCATTCAAAACTATATTATATCAGAGAAAAAGCAGCTAAAGCCCTCCGATTCAAATTCACTGATAAATCAGAAATAATCAAAGAAAACGAAGAAAAAACCATCAAAGAAAAACCAGAGCCAAAAAAACGAAACGAAAAAGAAACTGACAATTCAGAAAAAAATAATAAATAAAAGTCAAAATTACAGATTATTAATTTTTATGTGATCTTATAAACATATGATAAAACGGGGTATTTACCCCGTTTTTTATTTAATTGCATTTTTACTTAAAATATAGTAAACTAACTTTTGTACTTAAAAGGACGCCCAGATGGTGGAATTGGTATACACACTAGGTTGAGGGCCTAGGCACCTTTGGTGCGTGCGGGTTCAAGTCCCGCTCTGGGCACTAAAATTTGAAGTATTGATTTATTATATAAAAAGTGTATAATAAAATTTGTTGACAAATTATAAATAATGCACGCTTAGCTCAGCTGGTTAGAGCATCTCGTTTACACCGAGGGGGCCGGGGGTTCGAATCCCTCAGCGTGCACATTTTTATTATTAAAAATAAGCCGAGGTAGCTCAGTGGTAGAGCAAAGGACTGAAAATCCTTGTGTCGAGAGTTCAATTCTCTCCCTCGGCACAAA
>CAZHQB010000008.1:10068-12280 GCA_964534895.1 uncultured Micavibrio sp. | reverse complement strand
GGGACTATAGCTCAGTGGTAGAGCACGCGGCTCATAACCGCTTGGTCGCAGGTTCGAACCCTGCTAGTCCCACTAAAGTAATAAGCGAGTGTCGTATAGTGGTTATTACACCACCTTGCCAAGGTAGAAACGGCGGTTCGATTCCGCTCACTCGCTCAAATAAATAAAAACACTTCTCTAAAAGGAAGTGTTTTTATTTATCTTTAATTAATACATTTTTTACACAAACATCCTTCTTTTTTTATAATATCCTCAACATATTCTTCACCATAATCAAATGTAAATTCTTCACCTTTTTTAATATCTCTAAGTGCATAAAACATAATTTGTTCATTATCTTCTATAACAGCTTCAATATTTGGCTCACATGAATGATTTATATAACGAGCTGTATGTTCACGACCACTTCCATCAAGCACTATCTTGTCATTTAAAGTAAATAAATATCTTCCACCCTTTTTATCAGATTCTTCGTGAGTAAGAGGTTTTCCCGTATATTCTATTATAAATTCTTCTTTTTTAAAATCACGATTAGCAAAAAGCCCTAAACCAGCACTAGAACGTCCAACGCGATAATCTCTTGTTTTATTTTTATATTTTGCCATATAATTTATTTTTTAAATTTATCTAAATACTCTAGTAAATTATTAAATCTTTTTGGATATTCCACTTCAAAATTATATTTTTTATTATCCAACTCAAAACTCAACTTTTTTGCATGTAAAAAGAAAGTATTTAAATCATATTTTCTAAAATTATTTAAATTCAATTTATATTCATTTTTAGTATAATACCTCTTATCTCCTACTAAAGGATGTCCTAAATGTGCCATATGTACACGAATTTGATGTGTCCTACCTGTTTTTGGTTTTAATTCTACTAATGAAATACTCAATTCATTAGATAATATAAATTCTTTCACTACTTTAAATTCTGTTTTAGCCTCTTTTGAACTACCTTTATATTTACCAAATGCTATTTTTTGCTTTGTATATGACATTGCTTTAGCTATTGGTGCATCTATTATACCCTCTTTTTGCTTAAATAATCCAAAAACTAATGTATAATAAGTTTTTTGCACTAACCTATTTTTAAATATTTTTTTTAAATCTTTAAATGTATCTTGATTTTTTGCAACAACTAATAATCCAGTAGTGTCTTTATCAATTCTATGTACAATGCCTGGACGTTCTTTATCTTCTCCAACATTTAAAATTTCTGGAAATTTTACTAAAAGCACATTTACAAGTGTATTTTTTCGTTCTATGTGACTTGGATGTATTTGTAAACCTAATTGTTTATTAATAATAATAAAATTATCATTATTTTCAATTACATCTAAATCAATACTTTTATTTGGTATAATTTTATTATTTTTTCCTTTTATTTTATCAATTTGCACCTTTTCATCACCTTTTAATATATAACTTGGCTTAACTGATTTGTTATTTACAGTAATTTCAGATGTTTTGATCATTTTAATAATTTGACCACGAGTAACATTTTCCAAAATTTCAACTATAAATTTATCAATACGTTCACCTTTATTTATTTTATTAATTTGAATAATACGTACAGTCATTATTTATAGTCCTTATTTATTAAAATTCACCGCGTTGTTTAAATTTTATATGTTAAGTAAAATTATTAATTTAAAAATTTTTTTATTATGTTATCACTACAGTTGAAGTGCTAAATTGTTATTTTTTTCAGTAATCCTAAGTATATATTAAATAATTTCTTTTTACAATATTTATATTATCAATTATTCAAAAAATTAAAAAATTTCTAATTAAAATAATAGTTATAATATTTATATCCACAAAAAATTGTGTATAACTTGTGTTTATGTGGATAACTTTCTGTGAATATGTATGTATAAATATATGGACAAATAATACATTTTGTGGATAATTTATTATTTTTTTTATTAATTTAACTTGTCCACATTTCCTAACACATATTCACAATCTTATACACAACCTCCTTTTCTTTTATTTATCATCTTTTTATCCTTATTAACTTATACATATCTTAATAGTAATAATAGATTATATATAAATAGTATTTATATATAATATCTTTTCATATTACAAATAAAATAAAAAAATATAATTTTGTGATTTCATTACACTATTATTTTAAATTATCTTGATTTATTTTTATCTATGTTTATAATTATATTTTTAAAAATATCTATTGACAAACTATT
>CAZHQB010000008.1:0-9968 GCA_964534895.1 uncultured Micavibrio sp. | reverse complement strand
TATTTTTATCTATGTTTATAATTATATTTTTAAAAATATCTATTGACAAACTATTAATAGTGTGCTATAATATTGTTATAAAAATAGTTCATTAAAATTCAAAAAGGAGAATACCATGAAAAAAATCATTATTTTCATTATTATTATTATTGTATCATTTTCCACTATTTCTTCTGCTTTTTCTGCGAAAAAAGAAGAAAAACTGGATATTTCAGAAGAGAGTGGAGTGAAAGGGTGGATTATCCGAAAAAATGCAGAAAATTACTGCAAAGAATTTAATGTAAAATTGTTAAAGATGTATAACATTAAAGTAATAAAAAAGAATAAAGTAAGATCCAATATTGGTGCTGTTATTAAGTCATATTTAGTGACAGCAGAAGTGGAGGTTCAAAGATATGGCCATTTCTACACAGCATATTATGTGTATACTGGTGAAATGGAAGATAAGAGTGGGGAAATGTATTATGTTGACGGGAATTTTGCGTCTGCAAAATACCCAAAACAAATGATTGATATGAAAATGTATTTGGCAGAAAGATTAAGGCTAGTAGAAGAAAATTCAGCCTTAAATATCGCATCATTAAGGCTTATGATGCGGTAATATAAAATCTTGGAGTATATTAGATATTTTTAGATACTTCAAGATTTTTTTTATTTTTATAATTTTTATGGTATACTAAATTTAGTAAAAACTTCTTAAATTTAATAAATAAAAGGGTGAAAAAACAAAAAAGGCAATTTAATATTAAAAAGATTATTTTATCAACTATAATATTTAGTGGGATAATTTTAATTATTTTTAATATTAATTTTTCATTTACAAAGTATAATAATTTAGTTTTTACTAATAATGTTTATTCTGCTGACACACAAGTGATGGGTGATAGTAGAACGACTAGTAATACTCAAATGAATCATCGAACAGGAGATGTTGAAGGAATGGGTGGTATAATTGATGAACTTGGCCATCCTATAACTACAATGTTATATGGAATTTTATTTACGATAGCAAAGTTAATAGGGGCTTTACTTGGAATTATTAATTATAGTTTAAGTCCTAAATTTGTAGATACACTTTTAAGTAGTGATGCAATTTATACAGGATGGAAAATTGTGAGGGATACACTTAATATTATGTTTGTTTTTTTCTTGCTTTTCAGTGCTTTTTCTACTATTTTTCAAGTATCAAGATATCATATCAAAAGCACATGGGTGATGATAGTTGTGATGGCGCTACTAGTTAATTTTTCATGGCCTATCACTAGAGTTATAATTGATTTTTCAAATGTAACGATGGATTATGTATTAAATGGCGAGTCGGG
The DNA here is from genome assembly GCA_964534895.1 of uncultured Micavibrio sp. GTDB lineage: Bacteria > Patescibacteriota > Minisyncoccia > Moranbacterales. The sequence continues at coordinate 8,646 of CAZHQB010000008.1, read as the reverse complement.
AAATAATATTAGTTCCGGGGAAACTGTTAGTAGTGCAGGTCTTATGGGTAGATTAAGTAGTACGGCAGGTTTTTTTGAAATAATGATTGGAGAAAATGCTTTTGAAGGACCTAATTCTAATAAACTTAAAGATAAAAATAATACATCAATACTGATTGTAGGTATTATTATTGGTGCTATTTTTCTTTTTACTATAGGTGCTATTGCAATCATGCTTCTTTTGCGAGTAATACTTATGGCTGTATTGTTAGTTTTTGCATCTACTGGATATGTATTTGCAGCATTTCCTAGTACTAGGAGTATATCTAGTAAATGGTGGAAAGCTTTATTAGATCAAGCGATACTTGGTCCTGTTGTGCTTTTTGCACTTATGCTTGCTGTAGGTGTGATGGATAGTATAAATACAGTTGAAGGTAATGCAGAAATGGGACAATTACAAAAATTACCACAATATGCAGTTGCTATAATACTTATTTGGACTGGGATACTCGCAGCAAAAAATATAAGTGGACAAACCGCTGGAATAGCGCTCAGCGGTGCTAATAAAGTTAAAGGTTTTGCTAAAAATGCTGGTATGAAAGCTGGACGATTTGGTGTAAAATCTGGAGATAGGATGATGGCTGGAGGAGTGAATAGGATGATAAATAAAGGTGGAAAAATTGGTAAAATTGGTGGTGGATTAGCTACTCTTAGAGCTATGCCTGATAGGGCTAAAAATATAAAAACAAGATTAGATAAAAAAGGAGAAAATGCACTTGAACAAACAAAAGCACATGGACTTAATGATAGTAAATGGGGAGGTGATAAAAATGCTTTGAAAAATTTAGAACACAAGCAATTTAATGAAAAAGTTAAAAAGAATGAAGAAAAGAGTACAGAAGCATTAATAAAAGGTTTAAAAACTGCTGAAGGAACTGATTTACAAGCTATGGTTAAAGTTTTAGAAAAAAGGGATGAAGCGAATGTTACAAAAGCTCTTGCTAAAAAAGCAGAAACTGCTAAAACTGATGATTTAAGTGTTATAGTTAAATCTATTGAAAAGAAAAAAGATGTCGGAGAAGATGAAATGAAATCTTTAGCAAAAGTTATGCACAAATTAGATGATACAATGAAAAAAACTGTTATTAAAAAAGCAACAGAAACAGGTAATGCACATATTGTAGCTGATGGTATGAAAAATCATTTGGTAAGTACTGGTAAAACTGATGCTCAAGCTAGAACCGAAGTACATAAAATGGTTTATAAAAATATGAATGCTGAAGGATTAGCAAAAAATAAAGAGAGTTTATTAAGAGCTGCTTCTAATCCTAGTGGTGAATTATATAATGATATTAATCAGAAACTTAATAGAACTGGTTTTGCTAGAGATTTTCAAAGATATGTGGCTGATAATGATACATATAATGCAGCTACAAGAATAAATGGCACTAATTTATAACAAATAAAATGAATAATATTTTAGATAAAACTAAATATTTTCCAACATTAGTTCATGATGTAAATAAATCAGTGAATGGTTTTGAAAAAATTAGAAAATTACATACTCTACCACAAAAAACACAAGATTTATTATTATCAGATGAAATTGGTAAATTTATTTATGGTGTAGAACAACGTTATCATCTTCAAGATATACAAACTGAGGAATTTTCTCGTACTGTTAGAAAATATTTTTTTCGTGAAATTACAGAAGGAGATTTTGCTAAAAAAGTTTCTATTCTTTGTAATATTTCTTTAAAAGAAGCTTTGAAATTACTTAGTGTTATAAAAGTAATTAAACTAAAAAATGGAAATGAAGAAAATAATAAAGATTATGTTAAATTATCATTTGATGAAGCTATACAAAAATATCCAAAAATATTAAATCAAATAATTACACAAAAAGCTATCATAACAAAACCATTCCTTAAACCCATAAAACCTACTGTTAAAAATTGGATTATGGTTTATGAAAAAATATTAGATGTAAGTAAACATAACTCCATTGAGAGAGGTGAATTTGTGTTTCGTTCACAAGCAACAAAAGGAATAAGTGAAGAAGAAAGACAAAAATTATTAATACTTTTTAAATCACGGGATGAAGGTGATAAACTAACTATTGATAGTAGAACTAGTAAAATTATTTTTAATAAAATAATTAAGACTATTAATAACAATTTTTCACAACAAACTAAATTTAATCAAGAAAAAAAAGGACAAATTAAATCAAAAGTAGCTGATGATAATTCACAAGATAATATTAGTCAAAATAAGCATACACTTAATTATATACCACACAGTTTAAATAAAGTAGTTGATACACAAATTAAAGAAATACAACAAAATAATTTTGAAAATAAAAATAACACATTTCAAAATGCAAAACAAGAACAAATATCCTCACAAGGATATTTATCAGCAGAAGTGCAAAAAGAAATAGCAAAAAATAAAATAGAAATGAATAATGTTAGTAAAAATAATATTAACACAAAAAGAGAAAACAAAAAAATAGGTTCAACAGTATTTGATACCAGTAAACTTAATAATAAAAATACAACACAACAAAAAATATCTGTTGGTAAATCTGGAATAATAACTGAACAAAAATCAGAAAAAATAAAAACTACAACAGGATTACAAAAAAATAAATTAAACAAAAAACAATTAATTAATAAACCAAAATTAAAAATAACTAAAAAAACACCAAATACAAAAAAAGGAAAAATTAGTTTTAGCTCAAATCATGTGATGCCAGCAGAAAAAAATAAACAAAAACAAAGTGCCCAACAACAAACTCAATATAATACTTTTAACATAAAACCAATTGGACAAGTACATAATATCAAAAAAGAAAAATAAATAATTATATCCCTCAAATTTTTATTTTATAAGAATTGGTTTATAACTAGTTTTATATGTTTTTAAAATATAAAAATATGATGAATTAATGTATTAATTTTATTCTTACACAGTTATTATTTCAATTGAAATAATAATAAAGGGAGAAATTTTAATATTCGTAGTATTTAATGGTATTTTTTTTAGAGTTATAAATAAATATTAATAATTTTTGTATATAAATATTTGAAAAAAAATATAGTTATGATACACTAATGTTAAATGATGAAATTTGTAATTTTAACAATTAGGAAATAGGAGAGTAAAATGAAAATCAAAGTTTTTACCGGTAGGGCGAATATTACATTTGCACAAAAAGTGGTTGATGAAATGGATGTTTCACTTGCTAACGCTAATGTTAAAAATTTTAGTGACGGTGAGACATTTGTTCAATTTAAAGATAGTGTATGTGGCGAAGATATTTTTATCATTCAACCTACATGTAATCCTGTAAATGAACATTTGATGGAATTATTGATTATGGTGGATGCTGCTCGTAGGGCGTCAGCTGGTAGAATTACTGCAGTCATACCATATTATGGATATGCAAGACAAGATAGAAAAAATGCTCCCAGAACCCCGATCACTTCTAAATTAGTTGCAAAATTATTAAAAGAAAGTGGAGTTAATAGGGTATTAACTATGGATTTACATGCAGGACAAATTCAGGGTTTTTTTGATATCCCTGTTGATCATTTGTATGCTACACCAGATATATTAAGATATATCAAAAAAAACTTTACAAAAAATTTTGTGATGGTTTCTCCAGATGCTGGGGGAGCTGAAAGAACAAGAGCTTATGCTAAAAGATTAAAGGTTGGTTTTGCTATTATTGATAAAATGAGAGAAAAAGCCAATAAAGCAGAGGCTATGAGTGTTGTGGGGAATGTTAAAGGTAAAAAAGCAATTTTACTAGACGACATGGTAGATACGGCTGGGACTCTTTGTGAAGGTGCTAAAATTTTACTTAAAAATGGTGCAACAAAAGTATATGCATGTTGTACACATCCCGTACTTTCAGGACCAGCATTGAGGCGTATAGAGAAATCAAAAATCAAAAAGCTAATTGTTACAGATAGTATCCCATTATCTCAAAAAGCGCAAAAGTGTAAAAAAATAGAGGTAATTTCTGTAGCAAAAATGTTTGGCAGAGCTATCAGAAGAATTTCACAAGAAAGAAGTGTGAGCAAGTTATTTGTATGAGTTTATAAAGGTAGTGTCTTAATTGACCTACCTTTTTACTATTGTAAATTTTTAAAAAATGGAGTAAAAAAAATAATTATGTTATAATAATTATAGTAAAAAAAATGAAAAGTATATGCAAATAGTACCACAATATATTGATGTTGAAGATAAAATTGCTGGACCACTGACATGGAAACATTTAGGTTGGATTTTTGGAGGTTCAGCAATATCATTAATAGCTTTCACTTTATTGGATAGAGTTACATTTTTTATGGTTGTTATTCCCATTGGATTATTGACAATAGCACTTGCATTTTATAAACCAAATGGTATACCACTTTCTGCATTTATAGGGTATGGGTTTGTGTATTTATTTCATCCAAAAACATACACATGGCAGAGAGAAGTACAAACAAAACAAACACAAAAAAAGAAAGAACAAACAAAAATAACAACAACAAGTGAAAAAAAACAAATAACTATTAATGATATAGAGGCTATAACTCAAACACTTGATAGTGGCGGACAAGAGAGAAATAAACGAATACAAGAACTTATTAAAGAACAAATGCATAAAACAAATAAAACATAATTTATGGGATTTTTAAATACACCAGGACAAAATAAAGGATTAAGTACACTTAAATATGTTGATATTAAAACCATTAAGGATGGTGTTGTTGTTCTTAATGGTGGGTCACTTAGAGCTGTTTTGCTGGTTTCTTCTGTGAATTTTGATCTTAAATCCTCTGATGAGCAGATGGCTATTATTGGTGCATATCAAAATTTTCTAAACTCTTTGGATTTTCCAATACAAATTGTTGTGAGTTCTAGAAAGTTAAATATAGGTCCATATACTGATATTTTAAAAGAAAAAGCACGAGAACAAAGAAATGAATTATTAAAAATTCAAATTGTGGAATATCGAGAATTTATAACAAATTTATCTGAAGTTACAAATATTATGAGTAAATATTTTTACTTAGTAGTACCTTTTGCACCAGTTGAGGATAAGAATGGTGGTGTATTAGACAAAATTTCAAAGGCTATGCACCCAGCAGAAAATATTACAGAACATGAAGAATTATTTGAAACATATAAAAATCAATTATGGCAACGTGTGGATCACGTTGCAGCAGCATTAGGTGGGACAGGTTTACATTTTACAACGCTAAACACAGATGAATTAATAGAATTATATTATGGAATGTATAATCCATCAGAATATGCGCATATAGAAATAAAAGATATCACAAAATCAGAAGTTCAACAAATGTAAGTTAAATGAATAGATTTCTAAATAATTTAGAGAAATAAAATATGTTATTCAGTAAAAAAACAAAAAAAACAAAAAAAACAGCAGATCCGCAAGAAAATATAATAGAAAATGAAGAATTTTATCAAAAGGGTGTTGCTACAGTACGAGGATTAATTGCGCCAAGTGCATTACAAATTCAAGCAAATCATTTGCAAATTGGAGATGTGATGTCCACAACAATGTTTGTTGTAGCTTATCCACGTTTTTTAAATGATAATTGGTTTTCTCCAATTATTAATATTGATTTTCCTATGGATGTGGCAATGTTTATTCATCCAGCAGATACACGTGATGTACTGAAAAATTTGAAAAAAAGTGCAGCACATGTGCATTCACAAATTAATATACAAGCTGAGAGTGGTAAGGTAAGTGATCCAATGCTTGAAACCGCTGTTGATAATATTGAAAGTTTGAGAGTTAGTCTACAACAAGGTACGGAACGTTTTTTTCGGTTTGGTTTGTATATTACAATTTTTTCTTCAAATGAAAAAACTTTAAAACATAATATAAGTGAAATTGAAGCCATACTTGAGGCACAATTGATTTATACAAAACCAGCAGTACTGCGAATGGAACAAGGATTAACGTCTACTATTCCACTTGGAAATGATAAATTAAATGCTGGAAATAATTTAAATACAGCACCATTATCGACAACATTTCCATTTGTGTCATCAGATTTATCTTCAAATGAAGGGATTTTATATGGTATAAATAGACATAATAACAGCCTTATTCTTTTTGATAGATTTAATATGGAAAATGCAAATATGGTTGTATTTGCAAAATCTGGTGGTGGTAAAAGTTATTTTGTAAAATTAGAAATTTTACGTTCAATGATGTTAGGTGTTAATGCAATTATAATTGATCCAGAAAATGAATATAAACATTTATGTGAAACATTGGGAGGAACTTATATTAGTATTTCATTAGGTTCAAATGCACATATTAATCCGTTTGAGTTACCAAAAATTCCAGATGATGAAAGACCTGTGGATGTTTTTAGAAATACAATAGCAAGTCTTATAGGGCTTATGCATATAATGCTTGGAAGCGTCACACCAGAAGAAGATACTATTTTGGAACGTGGTATACGTGAGAGTTATGCTGTGCGGGATATCAATGAAAATAGTAATTTTGGTTCAATACCACATTCTGGTTATCCAACAATTTCAGATTTATATGAGGTTTTACGAAGTATGGATGGAGGAGATTCTCTTGCAAAAAGATTATCAAAATATACTGAGGGTATTTTTGGTGGATTTCTTAATAATTCAACAAATGTTGAAATTAATAATCAAATGGTGGTATTTAATATTCGAGATCTTGAGGAAGAATTGAGACCAATTGCTATGTATATGGTATTACAATTTATTTGGAATGAAATGCGTTCAAATGTAACTAGAAGAATTGTGGCTGTGGATGAGGCTTGGGTTATGATGCAAAATGATGATGCGGCAGCATTTATGTTTGGTATAGCAAAAAGATGTCGTAAATATTATACGGGACTTACTACTATCACGCAGGATGTGAGTGATTTTATGTCTAGTAGATATGGAAAACCTATCGTTACTAATTCTTCGTTACAGTTACTTCTTAGGCAGTCTCCAGCTTCAGTTGATGTTATTACAGAAACATTTTTTCTTACAGATCATGAGAAGTTTTTACTTTTAGAAAGTAATGTAGGTGAGGGGATACTTTTTGCAGGTCCAAAACACGCTGCAATTAAAGTTATAGCATCGTACAGCGAAGATCAAATTATAACATCTGACCCAAAACAACTAGAAGAAATTGAAAGGGCAAAAGAGGAGTTAGTAGATGAAGATGTGCAGGAATAATATAATTGAGTTATTAATTTAAACCTTTTTGAGAAAATGGCAACAGTACGAGTATATAATAATGAGGGAATGATAAATGTTGCGAGAGAAAATGAACGCTCACGTAATATTAAACGTGTACAATCAGTACAACAAAGAAAGCAATATAAAGATGAATATACACAGAAGATTGCTCAAAATATAAATGTGAGTAGACAAAATATACAAATTCAGCCAGATACACAGGCACAACAAAGGCATGTATTCAAAAAACAACAGGAAAGAAGTGCACAAATCAAAAAAGCACGTAAAAAAACAAATAAAAGAAAAAAAATTTTAGCTAAAAAATACCAAAAAGTTATAAAAAGATATAAGAATACACCATGGGTTCTTATGTATACGGCAGCAGCAGCAAGTTTTTTAGGTGGTTTTTTTACAGAATTTCTTATTGGTTATTTATTTACGATACCAGCAAGTATTTTTATTGCTATTTATATAAGAAGGGCATTTAGTAAAAAAGAAAGAAGGGAAATGTCAGCGTTAATTATAACAGCAACTACTATAAAAAATATTCCAATTATTAGTATGCTCCCAGCTTCAATATTTGAAGTGTATGTAGCTCAAACTAAGGCCAGAGAAAAAATGATAAAAAGTAAGAAAAAATTAAAAAAATTAAAAATTAAAAATTAAGGAATATTATGTTATAATTAAGTTAATATTTTTAAAAATAATAAAATTATATGATTAATAATTTAAAAACAAATATAGTTACCATTTTATTTGCAATTGCTTGTTTATTGTTATTTTTTTTCTTTCCTGCAGGAGAATTAAAATTGGAGACCTTTATAACAGCGATAGTTTTTCTTTTGATTTTACCTATATTATATACAAAAATTATCTTACATAAAACATATAAAGATATAGGTTTCATCTCATGGTTTCTTAATAAGAAAGACATTTTTTTTCTAGTCAGTGCAATTATTATTGGTGGATTATTGAGTTTTTTAATCATATCGTTTGAATGGGGTATCCAAACATATCTTACTTCACTTTCAGGAATTATATTATCTAGTTTTAAGGCTTTTGCAATTTATGAAATATTTTTTGCATCAATTATTTTATTTTTGTTTACATTTTTTTCGTGGGGTTTTGTATATTCCATTAAATGTAAAAAACAAATTTATTCATTTGTATTAGCAACAGTTTCTTTTATTACACTTTTGATATATTTTTATAATAGTATTTGGGTAATATTGCCTATGTTAGTATCAATATTTTTTGTGCCATATATTAGAGATAAAAAGAATATTTTTTATATGTTTTTAGTAGTTTATATAATAGCACTTATTTTAGATACGCTTATTATCAAGTCTTTTGCATGAAATATAATATTTACAAAAAAACAAAATTATTTACAGTAGTATTAACTATAATACTTTTAGCACTAGA
>CAZHQB010000007.1:0-29809 GCA_964534895.1 uncultured Micavibrio sp. | reverse complement strand
TAACTGGTTTTTATACAAACTTTTTATTTTTTAATAACGAGAACTTGTATGTTATGCAAACTTATGTTAACTTATGTTTGTATTTGATTTCAACTAAAGTATATCATTTTTATAAAAATATGCAATTAATTTTAGAAAAAACTGAAAATTTATTAAAATTACGGGGTTATTCTACAAAAACGAGAAAATCTTATTTGTTTTATATTTCAGAATATTTGGAGTTTTCCAAAAAGAAAAATATTAATAGCAAAAATAAAGCTATTGAAAAATTCTTACTAGCAAAGCAGAAGAAAGGAAATTCTAGCCAAACTATAAACTTAGCCTTGAATTCAATTAAATTTTTATACAGAGAAGTTTTAAAATCAAAAGAAGAAATAGATTTTAAATGTTCTAAAAAAAGTAAAAGATTGCCAGTAGTTTTAAGTAGAAGTGAAATTGGAAAAATAATTTCACAAATCGATAATTTAAAACATAAACTGATGATATCTATCGGGTATGCTAGTGGATTGCGAGTTAGCGAAGTTGTAAATTTAAAAGTTAAGGATATAGATTTAGAAGAGTTAACAATTCATATCAAAAACGCAAAAGGAAATAAAGATAGGGTAACAATTTTCCCAGAAAAATTAAAAAATAATTTTCAAAACTTGTTGGCTGGTAAAAATAATAGTGATTTTGTTTTTGAGTCAAATCATGGTGGGAAGTTGACAACATTTTCTTTGCAAAAGGTTTTCAAAAAAGCTTTAAAAAAAGCTGGAATTCAAAAAGAGGCGACTTTTCATTCTTTGCGTCATAGCTTTGCCACGCATTTACTAGAAAATGGGACAGATGTTAGATATGTACAGGAGTTATTGGGGCATGCTAATATTCGTACTACTCAGATTTATGCGCAAGTCACTAATCCAAAGTTGAAAAATATTAAATCACCATTTTAGTAATGCACAAAAGAGTTAAAAGAAAAAAAAGACGCAAATATATTTATTTTGGACTGGGATTTTTGGTAATTCTTGGCGTTTGTTTTTTAATTTTTAGGAATAAGCATGAGTTTGTGCGTAGTGACATAGTAGAAAAAATTTCAGTAGTAGATGATGGTGTGGAGAGTGTGTTAAAAGATCTGGATGTAAAGACTGTTGGTGATGTTTTGGAAATTTATGGGAATGTGTCTAATGATGATAGGGTTTTCCCCAGTCGTGATACACAAGTTTTTGCTGATGATGTTGTTAATATTACTCGTAAGAAAGTTTTGACTGTGAAAATTGATGGTGAAGAAAAAAAGTTTGATACTTATGGTGAAAAAATTGGGGAAGTGCTGTCTCGTAATAATGTGACTTTTGATGAAAATGATATTGTGGTGCCAGTTGCTAGTACTGTTGTGAGAAAAGATACAACTACAGAAGTAACTCGTGTAGAATTCAAGGAAGAAGAGGTTACAAAAAAAATACCATTCAAAAAAATTGTAAAAGAGGATAATAATGTAAGTTTTTTGAAAAGTTACGTAGATCAAAAAGGAGAAAATGGTAAGAAAAAAATAATTTATAAGGTGGCATATCATAATGATAAAGAGGTTGATAGAAAAATAGATGGGGAGGAAATTATTAAAGAGCCTGTTGATGAGGTTACTGTCAAAGGAACTAAAGTAAAATTAGGCAAAAAACATACTGGAGCATGTTCTTGGTATTCACACACTGGAACACTGAGTGCGGCAAATCAGTGGTTGCCAAAAGGTTCTTATGTGAAAGTGACTAATAAGGCAAATGGTAAGTCTGTAATAGTACAAATAAATGATAGAGGTCCGTTTGTGGCTGGTCGGATAATAGATTTGGATAAGGTGGCATTTGAAAAAATAGCATCATTAGGTGCAGGAGTAATAGATGTTAAAATGGAGGAAATTATAAAGTAGTATAATGTTAAAATATAGCGACCATGTCACTAAGACTAGTGACATGGTCGCTATTCTAATCTGATTCACAGAGGGATATCTACATTTAATTCTTTTAATAAAAAAGTATAAATAACAAATGTAATTGTAAAAAGAAATATCATCATGATGATGCGGTGTTTATTTTTGTGTGTGTGGTATTTTGTTCTCTCGTGATGATATGTTTTGTCTATTAGCTCATCTCCAAATTCTATTGAGAGAAATGTGCCTATAAAAGATAATATAATAATCAACCAAAATGGAATTGGTTTGTCCAAAATGTGTTTAAAAAGTTGTAATAGAATTGTTTTATTGTAAACTTGTGGTGTTAAAAAATAAGCATATAAATTTACCACAATAGCGACTATATATACAAAAATACCAGATAGTATCATACGTATATTAGATATTAGTCGCAGTGGAAAACTGATTAAAAAACCAGCATCAGCAATTGGTGTGCAAAGTACAAAAAATGACCAAGTTAAAATAGTTACGAAAAATCCGTTACTTAGCCCATATTTAATAGATATAAAAGAAAAATAAGAAATAAATACTAATAAGATTAGTAGAAATTTTTTAAAAGCATATAGTTTTGTTTCATGTGTTAAGAAATATTGTTTAGATATTTTCATTTTATTTTTAATTAATCTTGTTTCTACATATTAACAGATTAATAATGATTATACTATATAAAATATTAATAGCATTGTGTAGTAAATTGATATAATTCTAATTGACAGTGTATCTTATTTTATGTAATATATCAATATATGTTGATATATGTTTTATATAAAATAATATGATAAAAGAAAAATACAATCTAATAATAGTAGGTGGTGGGCCTGGAGGTACTCCGATTGCTATGGAATATGCAATGATGCACAAAGATAAAAAAATATTGCTTGTAGATAAAAAAGGAGAACTTGGCGGGGAATGTTTGTTTGATGGTTGTATCCCGTCAAAAATTTTAGAAGTTAGTGGCAAATACACTAGTATGCAAGAAAAATTATCGGGGCTAGGGTTGTTGCAAACTGATGTAAAAATTGAATGGCAAAAAATTGTAGAGCGGAAAAAGAAGATATTATCAAAAAGGTCTGAAACAGCAAAAAAGCATTTATTATCTTTTGGTAATGTTGATATTGTAAAAGGTTTAGCTTATTTTTTAGATGATGAGCATATTTCTATTAAAGATGAAGATGAAAAAGTTATTCAATTTGACAAGGCAGTGATTGCTACAGGTAGCAGAACATTTGTGCCACCATTTAATGGAAATGGTGTAAAAAAAGCATGGACAAATAAAGAGTTTTTTGACACGATGCAGTTGCCAGATACTATTACAATTATAGGAGATGGGCCTATTGGTATAGAGATGTCACAAATTTTATCAAAACTTGGAACCGAAGTTAATTTAATAGGAAATAGAGAAATTATCTTGCCAATGATTGATGAAAAATATTCAAATATGATTTTAGATCAAATGAAAGCAGATAAAAATATTAATCTTTTGTTAAATGTTGATGTATCTAAAATTGATTTTGATAATGAAAGATTTGACGTTACATATTTAAATAATGAAAAAAAAGTGCAAAATATACAATCATCAAAAGTACTTATCGCAACAGGCAGAACTCCAAATATTGAAATATTGCAATTAGATAAGGCTGGTGTAGAGTTTGAGAAAAAAGGTATAGTTGTGGATGAATATTTACAGACAACAAATAAAAAAATATATGCTTGTGGTGATGTAGTATTAAAATTTCCGCAATTTGCACATACTGCGACATATGGTTCACATATCATTGCACAGAATTTATTTTTTGAACGTAATAAGTTTAAAGTAAATTTTGATAAAAATTCATGGGTATTGTTTTCAAATCCTAATTTTGCATCAGCAGGGTTAAGTGAACAACAGGCAAAAGAAAGGGGTATTAATGTTATTGTTGGTGAATATGATTACAGCATAGATGCAAAGGCGCAAATAGAGAATGAAAATATAGGATTTTTAAAATTTATTGTTGATGCAAAAACATTGGAGATTGTTGGTATTAATATTGTTGGGGACAATATTCATACTATATCTGGCGAAGCAGCATTGATTGTTTCACAAAAAATAACATTGGGTAATTTAATTGACACTATTCATCCACATCCAACATTGAGCGAATCATATACTTTTTTAGCAAAATCAATGATGGGACATGTAATGCACAAAAAGATGGATAATCCGATGTTTAATGTTGGTTTTACTATCAAAAAATGGTTTTAACATTGCTATAGATTTGACAAAATAGTTTCAATAGAATAATATATCAATATAAATTGATATATTTTTATATGAAAAAAATAACTTGTTGTAATAGTGATAGAAAGCAAAATAAAAACTTTGTACAAGTTTCTAAATTTCTGAATATAATCAGTGAAACAAATAGATTGCAAATATTGTGTGTATTGCGTAGCGGGGAGAAATGTGTTTGTGATATTTATGAGGCATTGGGAATTTCACAAAATCTAGTATCACATCACCTTAAAAAATTAAAAGAAGCTGAAATTGTGGATTCACGTAGGGATGGTCGTAAAATTATCTATTGTACAAATAAAAAAGTAATTAGTGAATATATTGATATATTAAATAATTTTTTAACAAAAAATGTATGAAAATACAAGTATTGGGTTCAGGGTGTCCTTCATGCAAAAATTTGTATGACAGTGTAAATCGTGTAGTAGATGAAAATAATATTGATGCAGAAGTTAAATATATTACAGATATTACAAAGATTGTAGAGTTAGGTGTAATGAGTAGTCCTGTTTTAGTAATTAATGATGAGGTAATTTTTGCAGGAGCAGTACCATCCCAAAAAGAATTGGTTGAGATTATTTTAAATAAAAAATAATTAAATTTATGAACATTTTTTATCTTTTGGAAGCTTTTGCAAATTGGTTTGTTTTTGTGCTTTTAAATTTGGAGCAGGGGACACAACTAGCTAATGCTGTGCAATTTTTTGTGTATGATACTTCAAAAATTTTTGTACTTTTGATATTTATCACTCATTTTATGAGTATTTTGAGGTATTATTTTCCAGTTGAAAAATTGCGTGATTTTTTGGTGAAAAATAAATTATATGGTATTGATTATTTTTTTGCCAGTATTTTTGGGGCAATTACTCCATTTTGTTCTTGCTCGTCTATTCCGCTTTTTATTGGATTTTTGGAGGCCCGTATTCCTCTTGGTGTGACATTTGCATTTATGATTACCTCGCCACTTATAAATGAGGTTGCTCTTGCTCTTTTAATAGGGAGTTTTGGTTGGCAGGTGATGGTGGTGTATGCAGTAGCAGGTATTATAATTGGTATGGTTGGTGGTTTTGTATTAGGAAAAATGAATATGGAAAAATATGTAGAAGATTTTGTTTGGAAAGTTCATTCACAAAAGAAATCACAAGGAAAAATAAAAAAAGAATCTATCAAAAAGGTTTTCTCAAAACTTTCCAAAGAAGCTTTTGATATTACCAAAAAAATAGGATGGTATGTGGTATTGGGTGTTGGAGTGGGTGCAGCAATACATGGGTTTGTACCTGATGCGTTTTTTGGTGGGTTCTTAGAAAATGCTGGTGCGTGGGGTATCCCACTTTCAGTTATATTAGCTGTGCCGATGTATGCAAATGCTAGTGGAGTTATACCTATTGTGGAGGCATTGGTTACTAAGGGTGTACCAATCGGTACGGCGCTTGCATTTATGATGGCAATAGTTGGGCTATCATTTCCAGAGGCAATGATATTGAAAAAAGTATTAAAATGGCAACTTCTAGCAACATTTTTTGGAGTAGTTACTGTGGGTATTGTCGTAATTGGATATATTTTTAATTTCTTTTTTTAATATTCTTTCAAAATAAATAAAAAACATCTTGATTAATTTATCAAGATGTTTTGAATTTTTATAATCTGGTTCCGTATTTTTGTTCCAACTTTTCAAAAGTTGGAATAAACCAAGACAATAGCCATGGATTTATTGAACGGAATTTCATTCGTCTGACATATTTTGTTTTGAGTAGTTGTTGTTCATATTTATCTGCTTGCAATTTTGAAATTTCTGTGACCAGTGCCATTATAGTATCCGCAGTTTTTAATTCTGGATATTTGACCAGATATATATCAATTTTATTTGGTTTGATAGAATTATATATATTTTTTTCATATTCCGGATAAGTTGTGGCCAAATATGAGGCAAATTCTTTTGTTAAAGCTTTTGCCTTTTTTTCATATATAGTCTCCCTTTGATTGTATTCAAGTACGGACATATAATCTTTTCTTTGCTTATAGATTTCTATGGGAGTTATTATCAATTCTATAAGTATCAAGCAAATTATAATAACACTTGAGACGACAATACAAAATTCCCAGTCTCCAGTTCTTGTTAGATTTTTTGTTGTTATTTGGCGTATTCTGTGCATAGAATAAAGAGATAACAGCAATAATCCAATAATGGGAAATACGATAAACATAACACCCTCCTTTTTAAATTTTTTGTCAAATAACATACATCTACACCTTGCAGAATAAGTTAGTATAGATTATTATTATTATTATGTCAAGAAAAAATAAATTTAAGCATAAAAAATCATTAGGTCAGAATTTTCTTATAAATGATGATGTGATAGACCATATTATTGAAGTTTCTGAGATTGAAGGTACAAATGTAATTGAGGTTGGTCCTGGTGAGGGAATTTTGACGGATGCTTTGGCGCACAGCGCAAGGCAAGTTTTTGCAATTGAACTTGATGATAGACTTATACCTGTTTTGAACAAAAAATTTGAGAGTATTGATAATGTAAAAATTATCAAAGGGGATATTTTACATATGAACGTTAAAAAGTTAATTGAAGACAATATTAATGAGGATACATATAAAGTAGTAGCAAATATACCTTATTATATTACAGCGCCTATTATCAGATTATTTCTGGAACTTGAACATAAGCCACGAGAAATTGTATTGATGGTGCAAAAAGAAGTTGGAGAGAGATTAGTTACTGGTCCAGGTAAAATGAGTTTGTTGGCAGTTTCGGCGCAGTATTATGCAGATGTGGAATATTTATTCACTGTGTCAAAAGATGATTTTGATCCTGTGCCAAAGGTGGACAGTGCAATCATTAAGTTGAAAGTCAAAAGTCAAAAGTCAAAAGCAAATGATGTGGAGAAATTTTTTAAGATTGTGAGAGTCGGGTTTAGTGCCAAGCGAAAAACTTTAGCGAATAATTTGGCAAATGGTTTGCAAAAAGATAAAAAAGATATAGAACAAATATTTGTTGAGCAGGGATTTACGAAGAGTGTGCGTGCCCAAGAATTATCTATAGATAATTGGAAAAAAATATCGCAATTAATATAACATTTAAAATAATATGGGGTTTATTTTAAATTTAATTTATGATAGAAAATGCCAATGCGACAGAATAAAGTGATACTATCAAAAATATGATAAATAATACTCGTTTTGAATTAAATATGAATTTTCTTTTTCGTTGCCCTACAAGTGTCCAAAAACTTAAAGTGCCAGCTAGTAGGGCTGGTAATAAAAGTGAATTTGTGCCAAGAGTAAAAATGCTCAGCATAAATGAAAAGAATATACTAACGGCAATAATTATACGAGATGTTTTTATGCCAAATAATACTGGTAAAGTATAAATATTATTTTTTTTGTCACCGTCTACATCTTTTAGGTCTTTAATTGGTAAGGATATTGTATAAGATATAATAAGTAATATGGTAATGTTATGTGGGAAATTATTGATAGAATGATCTGGAGATATTGTTATAAATCCAATAAGTACAATAAAAAAAGAAGCAATTGCGGCAATAAATGAAGAAATTACGGGCACTTTTTTTAGTCTAAGTGGTTTAGTGTTATAGATAAATGATAATGCATGATACGCTAGCAATAGAACTATTGCTGTTTTGCTAATTAATATCGTTATAAATAGTGATAAAATAAAAAACAATATACCAAGTTTTTTATAAGATTCAATGTCGATTGTGCCTTGAATTAGTGGTCGTGACTTGTTGCTTATAATATCAATTTTTTGGTCTACGCAATCATTAAATATTACTGTACTATACCAGGCAAAAATAATAGCAATACATAATAATATAAAGGCGATAGTTGTAAAAAAATTAGGTAAAATAATAGCATTATCGAAAATTATTGCAATATACATACCAACAATCAAGAGTCCTATATGATAGAATGTTTGCACGGGTCTAATATTTTTTAGTAAAGAAATAAAAATAGTACGATTATATTTGTAAGATATGAACAATATTATAGATACAAGCATTAATAAATATACTAAAGACATTTTAATATTAAGTGCATCTAGTGGGTTAGCTATCTGATTTCCTAGTATAGTTGTTGGAGAAACTACGAATCCCGCTATTGCACTTTTAGTGACTGCAAAATGTTGAGGTAGAATTACATAGGCTATTAAGGAAGGAAAACTACTAGCTATAAAAGCAACTACGTATATACTAAAAAGCATGGATACAGCACGCAATATATTTTTAGTTGTAGACCATGTTAGTATAGTAAGAAATGAAATAAGAAACAAAATAAAAGTACGTGTTCCATAAGTGATTCCATCTCTGGGTCTATTTCCAAAAAAAGTTATAAAACTATGTGTTAAACCTTTTAAATTATCAAATAGATAGTAATCTAAAAATTCATTCCCGTTAAAAAATTTAACAGAAATAATCCAGTCTACTAGTGGAGGGAGTAGTATCAGTAAAAAAGTAAATATAGAGATATTTATGCTTATCTGAGTTGGTAATAGAGCAATTTTTTTTAATAAAAATACACAGGCTATAAAAAACAAAGTAAATATTAAAATATTATGTAAAAGGCCATATATATAAAAGGATAAATTCTGGTAGACAAAACCATCAATCCAATGCTCAATGCTAAAACGTATCAAGATAATAGCTAGTAGTGTTATTATTATATTGCTAATGGGGTATGGTATACTGAAAAAATTAGTTATGTGTTTATAATATTTATTCATAGTAATTCATATGGTATCATAAAATACGTTGTTAAGGAATGTCTACAAAATTTGTAGAAATTTGTTTTTATTATTTTATAGTAAACTTTTTAAAAAATTAAGTTTCAATTAATGCATGAGTACATTATTAAAGGGGTTAAATGAACAGCAGAAAAAAGCAGTAAAAGCTTTTAGAGGACCTTTTTTGGTGAGTGCTGGAGCTGGCTCTGGAAAGACTACCACTCTGACTCGTCGTGTGGCATATTTAATACGAGAGCGAAATGTATCACCTAATAATATCTTAGCGGTAACATTTACAAACAAGGCAGCATCAGAAATGCGTGTGCGAATAGGTAAATTAATAGATTCTCGTTATGCTAATCCAATTATAGGAACTTTTCACAGTGTTTGTGTACGAATTTTGAGAGAGGATATTCAAGCTCTTGGGTATGAACAAAATTTTACAATTCTAGATGCGCATGATCAGCTGGTTTTAGTTAGAAAAATTGCAAAAGAATTAGAATTATCAAAACAACAATTTGCACCAAAATCTTTATTAGATAAAATTTCACACGCAAAAAATAATTTGCTTTCTCCAGAATTATTTATAGCACAAATTGATGGTTATTATGAAGAACAGTTGGCACAAGTATACGAAATATATCAAAAGACATTATGTCAAAATCATAGTTTGGATTTTGATGATATCATTAGGCTTACCAATGCTTTGTTTGCTCAAAATCCAAAAATTTTGAAAAAGTATCAAGATAGATTTCAGTACGTGTTGGTAGATGAATATCAAGATACAAACTATTCTCAACATACTTTGATAAAATTTCTTACAAAAACACATAATAATATTTTTGCTGTCGGTGATGATTGGCAATCCATTTATAAATGGAGAGGTGCTGATGTGCGTAATATTCTTAATTTTGAAAAAGATTTTCCAAATGCTACTGTTATTAAATTAGAACAAAATTATCGTTCAACTCAGAATATTTTGGATGTAGCTTATTCTATTATTAAGCATAATTCCAATAGAAGTGATAAAAAAATATGGACAAGTGAGGGGAGCGGAAAACGATTAACATCTTTTGAGGCTTGTGATGAGAGAGAAGAAGCGTCTTATATAGTAGACACTATAGAAAAAATGATGGAGAGTGGTTATAGTGGTAAGGATTTTGTGATTTTGTATCGAACTAATGCACAGTCTCGTATTGTAGAGGAATATTTTTTGAAAAAAAGTATGAGTTATCGTATAGTTGGTGGTATTAAGTTTTATGAGCGCAAAGAAGTGAAGGATATAATGGCATATTTGAGGCTTATTGCTAATTCGGCTGACTCACTATCATTGGAGCGAGTAATTTCTAGTCCAAGGCGTGGTATTGGGAGCAAAACTTTTGCACAATGGCTTAGTGGAGCACAAGAGACTGATGTAAATGCGATAGAATTTGGATTAAGTGGTAATTTAATAAAATTTGTAACGGCAAAAAGTAAACAAAAAGTAATCCATGATTTCTGTAAATTTATAAGTGATGCTAAAAAATATTCTAACAAAAATACACTAACAGATTTAATTATTTATGTATATGAAAAAAGTGGTCTAAAAAGGTCATTACTAGATGGTACGACAGAAGGCGAAACACGTGATGAAAATGTACAAGAAATTTTATCAGTAGCTACAAAATATAGTGATATAGAAGATGCTCTTTATAAATTTATAGAAGAGGTTGCTTTGGCAAGTGATACGGATAAAATTAATCAAGACACTGATATGGTGCATTTGATGACATTACATAGTGCAAAAGGTTTAGAATTTCCTGTGGTCTTTATAATTGGGTTAGAAGAAGGGCTTATTCCACATAATCGTGCAATGGTAGATAATGCTGAAATGGAAGAAGAAAGGCGATTGGCATATGTAGGAATTACACGCGCAAAAGAAAAAGTATTGTTATTGCATGCAAGACGGAGATTGCTTTTTGGACAATTGCAAGCAAATAGTCCGTCACGTTTTTTTGAGGATATGCCAAAGAATCTTGTAGAATATCAAATTACAGATAAATTAAAAATAAATCAGGATGATGTTTTTGATAAAAAGCCAGAAAGCGTGTTGGTTGAAAATAATAATAGTGATTTGTTTGTGGGAGATAGAGTAAAACATAATCAATTCGGATATGGCATTGTGGTAGCACAAGATGATATTATTATTACAGTTGTATTTAAGGATGCGGGAATAAAAAAATTAGCAAAAAGTATTGCACTCTTGCAAAAAATGTGAATGTATGGTAATAATAGGTTATTAGTTCATTAATTTTGATAAGGGGGATGAAATGAAAAATTATTTTTTTGCAGGAATAACTGTAGTTGCTCTGTTGTTGTTAGCAGGAGCAACTATTAGTTGGTTTTTTTTGCTGGGTGTAGTTGTGTTAAGTGCACTTATTATAGCAATATTCAAAAAGAATAAATCTATAAAGTAATAATGGGAGATTAAATTTAATCTCCTTTTTTTTTATCTTTTCCATGAAATTTTTTGTGTATTTCTTTTAAACCTTTGTTTGTAACATGAGTATAAATTTGAGTTGTTGTTATATTTGCATGGCCAAGCATTGCTTGCACAGAACGAATATCAGCACCATTTTGTAATAAATCTGTTGCAAATGAATGTCTAAGTGTATGTGGATGTACATTTTTGACAATACCTGCTTTCGTGGCGTATTTTTTCATAATTCTTTGGACAGTGCGCGCAGTTAGTCTGAGCCCACGAGCGTCAGCTTCTTTATTTGTGCCGGTGCGTTCTCGGATAAATAATGCAGGGTCAATGTCGGTTCTTTTGGCTAAATATTCTGTAATTGCATTTTTTGCAGTGTCTGATATAAATACAATACGTATTTTACCACCCTTACCTCTTACACTAAATTCTTGTCTTTTAAAATTTATATCTTCAATATCAATTGATACAAGTTCAGATACACGTAATCCAGTAGAAAATAGCAGTTCTAACAATGCCTTATCTCTTTTAGTAGCTCTATCTGGTCCGCTGGCTGCCTTCAGTAATCGTGATACTTCTTCAGGTTCTAGAAATTCTATTTGTCGTTGAGGTGTTTTACTGATCTCAATTTTTTCAGGAGAAAGTGTTGAGATGTCTTTTTTTGTGAGATATTTAAGAAAATTTCGAATGGCTATTATATGATAATTTTGTGTAGAAACTTTAAAGGTATTACCATCATTTATTTCAAATCTATTTAGATATATTCTGTATTTGTGTATAATATCAAGTGTTATGTCTTTTGGAGAGGTAATTTTATATTTTTGGGAGATAAAATTAGAAAATCTCTGTAAATAGTGAGCATAATTTTCGATAGTTTTTTGACTACGACCACGTTCTATTTCAAGGTATTCTAAATAATCAGATATCAATTTTTTGAGTGAATAGGTCATGTTTTTATAATTTTTATTTAGATTATGAATTTATAATAGTATTGTAACATAGCTTATAAAAAAGTGTTATAATTAGTAGTGTAAGATTTTTGCTTTGACAAATTTGTAAAAATCTTTATAATAAAATGACACTTAAAAAATAAGACTTCTATCGATGGTGAAAATTGTAGAAAATAGTCATCTCACGTAGTAAGTTGGATATAAGGAAATTTTGCGTATAAAACGCTTTCATAAAACTCGTCAATTCATTATTGGAGGGTTTCAAAAACTTCAGAAATATTTTTATGTAATTACGAATATTATCGTGACTTTTTTTCGTGAACGATCATTTTTTGGTGTTGGAAAATTTGTGCGTACAAATGGAAGTCTGGCTGTTATAGTTGTCATAGCAACTCTTGTGACGTTTGGTAATATTTCTGCTAATAATAATGATACGACATTTTTGGTGGGATATTGGAGTAACAAACAAGATATAAATTTACCACATATTCAACAAGAAGAGGGTGGAATTATATTAAATGGAGATATTGTTAGTGATGTTAAAACATATTTGGTAACCACAAAAGATAAAGAGAGTCCAAAAGCACAAACAGAATTAGCTCTTTTGTCTAATGAAAATGAAGAACTGTTAAGTGATAGTGTAATTATTCCACCAAGGAGAAATGATGCCAACGACCCTGAAAATGAGGGTGATGTTATTTTGTATACGGTTAAGCCTGGAGATACATTTAGTACAATTGCACAAAAGCATGGAATTACAATGAGCACTTTGTTTTGGGCAAATGAAATTGAAGATGTTGATGATATTAAACCTGGAGATACATTATTCATTTTGCCTGTATCCGGTTTAAAATATAAAATTAGGTCAGGAGATACTATCGATAAAATTGCTAAGAAATATAAGGTAGATAAGTCTGAAATAATTACATATAATGAATTACCTGCCAATGGTAGGTTGGAAAAAGGAAAAGAAATTGTAATTCCAGGTGCTAAAAAAGATATACCAAAACCAAAGCCAGATCCTATATTTACACCTCGTAATTATGTAGCAACTGGCAGTGGTAGCACAAATTTAGGTAGTAAAATTATAAAAAATAGCGCAAAAAAACGTGTTACAGGAAATAAATTTCCGTATGGTTATTGTACGTACTATGTGGCAAATAAGAAGCATGTTACATGGAGAGGTAATGCCGGTGCATGGTTGTATAATGCTCGTGCTGCAGGTAGAAAAACTGGTAGAAAACCAAAAGTTGGTTCAATAGTTGTGACAACCGAAGATGCAAGATACGGACACGTTGCTATTGTAGAAGCTGTTGGCAAAGGGACAATTACTGTGTCAGAGATGAATTACAAAGGATGGGGTATAGTCGATCATCGTACACTTAGTCAAAATGCACGTGTAATTAAGGGTTACATTTATTAAAGTTTAAGGTAAGATTTTATTAATTGTGTCCAAATCTTTGCAATCATATTTCATACTTGGTGAATAAAAACTTTTTTTAGGTCCATGACATCCTCCATTGTCTTTTGGCAGAGGGGCTATAATTGGCATAAGAAATCCGACATTCTGGGCATTAAATTTGTGATAAAGTTTGTAGAGTGTTTCATGACGCAGTTCTTCACTCATTTTGGCAAATGTGCTCATGTCATCTCCCTTTATTCCACTCCAATCAAGATGTACAAAAACGTTTTTGGCATTTTCTTTAAATTTACTATTCCACATCAAAGCCCAACACCACCCATCTTTGCCATTGTACCATCTAGAAAAACAAGGACCTTCTTCCACAGTTCCATCAACATGTAATCCTACTCCACCTTCTATAAAATCAAATAATCTGAGATATTTAGGGTCGTCTATATTGTTAGTTTGTGCACCAATAATTATTTGCATATTTTTGGTTTTTGCATATTTTCGCATCTCCTCTATGATAACGGGTGCCCACGGTTTATCCATGTCTTCTTCTTGATGATAAATTTGACCAAATAAAAATACTTGTATTCCCATGTCCATTGCTTCGTGGGTAATTTGTTTCAAATATGCACGATATTCTTCTTTTTTGAAAGATGGTTTGCAGCTATGTTCCCCCCAAAAGTTTTTACTATTTTTTTTGCACATTTTGGAAAAATCAAATTTACGATTCTGTTCATAATAAACGTAATTTTCTTTTTTATCAATTGCTTCAGCTATAAACATCCCATAAAACACATCATCTCTACCAATTTTTGTCATAATTTTTTGAGCTTTTCGAAAATCAGGTGCATCAAGCCATGATTCAATTGCACGAGAAAAATAATAGCATTTACTTTTTTGCGCAACCTTTATGTCTTTGCTTGTGCGATTATATCCGCTCAAAAGTCCATCAGCTACACATCCGTTGGTTTTCATTTTTTGTATATCTGGGATGGGCCATATTTTTTTAGGTGTTTTGGATACATTTTCTTTATTAATAAAAGGTGGTATTGCAAAGGTAGGTATGGGTTCATTTTTTGCGATAAATTTAGGTATAAAAAATCCTATCATACCAATTAGTAGTAAAACACAACAATATATATAAAATCTTTTTTTTTGTAAAAATTGTACATTCATATATTTTTATAGTACAGTGGTTGCGTAAAAAAAACAATAAATTAAGAAAAGTTGATAAAGATTTCAATAGAAAAAATAACATATCATTTTGAAAGTATGTAGTAAAGTGAGTTTAGTTTTTTGTGAAGTTGACAAAAGCATTTTAGCATGCTATAATAATTATATGATGAATTAAAAGCCGGGTGGGTCATCGAGACCAATGTCACCCGGTTTTTCTTTTTGGTCGATTGTGAAAAACTGGTCCTCGGCTTATAAAAATAAGATATAAAAGTGACATGCAATATATTGCATCATACCCAAGATTACAATTAAATATAAAAAACCATCCTTTGTGTGAAGCTGGGGTGGACAAGGTAATAACAAAACAAATAAAAAATAAAAATAAATATATGGCTGAAATAAAAAAATGTGCGACATGTGGTTGTCAGTGTGGTGGAGACGAAGATGAAGTTGTAGATACTCCATCTCCAGAAGCTGAAGTTGAAACTCCTACAGAAGAAGGTTCTCAATCACAAATGAAAAGCTTTAGGCTACACAGACATTCGAACGATACAGAGTTTGCAGTATTGTTAGCACTTGTGCCAGCAATGACAATGACTCTATTTAACTTAATGGGACTCATATAGTGTTAAAACTCTATAATTTAAAAACAACTTAATTTGAAAAGAATTGAGTTGTTTTTGTTTTGTGTGTTATAATATGTATTAGTTTTTTGTAATAAGTAAATATATATGCAAAATTTAGATAATAATTTATCAGAAAATAATAATGTAGTTATAATCATTTTAAGTTCTATATTGGGAATAATTATTTTGGCTACTCTAATTCTTGGTGGATATTTTTTAGTTAATCAGGACGAGGATATTTTTAGTGATGATTATGAGTTAGGGACAATGGACATTGATAATGATTTTGAACAAAGTGATGTATATGGTCAAAATAACTTTGATAATGATGTTAGGGGAGCGGACAATTCTGTGAGTACTTCTGATATTATTAATAATAATACACAATCAAGTAGTTCAATAAATTTTGATAAACAAAAATTTAAGTTAGTTAGTCACAATTCTTTTAACAAGGAAATTATTGTTCCTGATAATGAAAATTTTGTAGATGGCTTCAGTCATCCAAGTGGGGAAGAATATATTTTTACTGATAGACATTTAGACTTACTGAAACAAAAAAGTAATGGTAAGTTCGATGGTAAAATTACAATGAATGTTTATAGTTTGGACGATTTTAGTCAAGCTGATTTTGTGAATAAGGTATATGGTAAAGTTTTGCAAAATACTAAAGATATTCTTGAGCATCAAGATTTTGAGACATACTTTAGGCAGGAAGGTCCAATATTTCCAATACGACCATGTGGCATAACATCAAGCAAAATTAAATTTATAGATACACCTACTCTTAAGGGAGTTAGAGTTGTATCATTAGTTTGTGCACAAGAATTTGCTCCAATCGCGGAAAATAGTTCTGAATATATGTTTTTTGGAATAAGTAAAAACGGACAAAAACATATTATTTTTAGCTATTCGGGTATTGGGAATAAGGATATAACAAATTATTATAACAAAAATCCACAATATAAGTCATTGATAAGCGGCGATAAAGTTGCTGAGATTGCCAATGAAACACGTTCTATATTAAAAGGTAGTCCAGAAGAAAATTTTACTCCTACTATTCAAGAATTAGATGCTTTTGTAAAAAGTATCGCAGTTGATTGATTTGGTTTATTTTTTTTAAAACTTCAAATTGATAGATTAGATAACAGGGGTGTGTACCTCTGTTATTTTAATTATAAGATTGTGGCAGCACTTAACTTATCTCCTGATTTTGGTTTCATAATGCGTACTCCTTGAGTTGCTCTTGATAGTGTTGAAATATTTTTGAGTGGTGTACGTATTATTTGTCCATTTGCACTTGTTATTATTACGTCACTTGCTGTGTCGTCTGCGCTTACTATATAAGCACTTACAATTTTGCCAGTTTTTGCAGTTAATTTTGCCGTTTTAATTCCAGAACCACCACGATTTTGAGCTTTGTATTGTGTCATTTTACTTTTTTTACCATAACCATTTTCTGTTAAAATAAATAATTCAGCTCCTTTTTGTCCTTTAAACATTACGTCCATTCCAATTACATAGTCATCTTTTTTGAGTCTGACCCCTCGTACTCCCGTAGCACTTCTGCCCATTGGTCGTACATTAACTTCTTTGAATCGAATTGCTTGACCGCCTGTTGTTATAAGGGAAATTTCATCTGTACCTGTCGTGGGCTTGACCCATTTAAGTTTATCATCACCTTTTAGCTTGATAGCAATGAGTCCACTACGACGAACATTTTCAAAGTCTTGTATCTTTACTTTTTTTACAATACCAGCTTCAGTTGCCATAAAAAGGAATTTAAATTGATTGTCGTTTTTGTCAAAAGGAATAATTTCTGTGATTTCTTCTCCTTGTGCAAGTTGCAAAAAATTTACAATAGCGTTTCCTTTAGCTGTTCGAGTTGATTCTGGGATATCATATGCTTTTGTTTGGAAAACTTTACCAGTATTTGTAAAGAAAAATAGATTATCATGAGTCATGATGCTGAGCATGCTTTTGACACTAGCGTCTTCTTTTGTATTTCCTCCAATCACTCCTTTACCACCACGCTTTTGCACCTTGTAGTTGGAGGGGCTCATTCTCTTTATATAACCGTCAGTTGTCATTGTTATGAGGGCTTCTTCATTTGGTACAAGATCTTCTTGTTTAAATTCTCCTATAGCACTTTTAAAAACTTTTGTTTTACGGGGGTCACCAAATTTTTCTGTTAGTTCTGTCAATTCATTTTTGATGATGTCTTTTTGTTTTTTTTCACTTTTTAAAATAGCCTCAAGTTTTTTGATAATACGCATTTTTTCTTTTAGTTCATCCTCAATTTTTTTTCTTTCTAGTCCAGCCAGAGTTTGAAGACGCATTTCTAAAATTGCAGTTGTTTGTAAATCAGAAAATTTGAATATTTTACGTAAATTATCATGAGCTGTTTCACGAGTTCTTGATTTTTTAATTATAGCGATTACCTTATCAATATTATCAAGAGCCTTTTGTAGGCCTTCTAAAATATGAGCGCGATCTTTTGCTTTTTTTAAATCAAATTTAGTACGACGTACTACCACTTCACGTCTATGTATAATATAATATTCTAAGATTTCTTTTAAATTTAAAATACGTGGTTCAATGCCATCGACAAGAGCAAGCATATTTGCATTGAAGTTTTTTTGTAAGTCGGTAAGTGTATAAAGTTTATTTAAAACTTTTTGAGGATAGGCATCTTTTTTTAATTCCATTACTACACGTACCCCGTCCTTGCTAGATTCGTCCCGCAGTGCTTTGATACCAATAATTTTTTTATCTTTGATAAGTGTTGCAATTTTTTCAATAAGTGCAGCTTTATTTGTTAAATATGTCATTTCTGTGACGATGATTGAAAATTGTCCTGCACGACCTTCTATAATTTCAGCTTTAGCTCGCATTGTAATTTTTCCACGACCAGTGGCGTAAGCTTCTTTAATTTCTTTTTTATTATAAATCATTCCGCCAGTTGGAAAATCTGGACCTTTTATATGCTCCATCAGATCATCAATATCAGCTTTAGGTTTGTCGATGAGTAATGTTATAGCACCAGTAAGTTCGCCGAGATTATGAGGAGGGATATTTGTTGCCATACCAACAGCAATTCCCATAGTACCATTCAAAAGTAATTGAGGTAATTTTGCTGGAAGCACTGATGGTTCTTGATGTACGCCATCAAAGTTTGGTCGAAAATCAACTGTGTCTTTTTCAATATCAAAGAGCATTTCTTCTGCAATATGTTGAAGTTTTGCCTCAGTATAACGGTAAGCTGCAGCACCATCCCCGTCCATTGATCCAAAGTTTCCTTGTCCCCAGACGAGAGGGTATCTTAGGGAAAAGTCCTGTGCCATACGAACCATAGTATCGTAGACAGCTGTATCACCATGTGGATGATATTTACCTAAAACTTCACCAACAACAGTTGCGCTTTTTCGGAATTTTGCTGATGGTTTTAAGCCTGTTTTCCACATTGAATAAAGAATTCTACGGTGAACTGGTTTGAGTCCATCACGAACGTCCGGCAAAGCACGAGCAACGATTACGCTCATTGCATATTCAAGATAAGACTTTTTCATCTCTTGCACGATTGGTTGATGAGTAATATCTTGATGTACCGGTGTTTCTCTTGCTTCTTTTTTTGGCATAAAATTAAATTTATAATTATAATAAAGTTACTGATTGTAATGATTATTGTGGGTAAATTATTTTTTATTTTATTATATCATGTTTAAGAGAAGCTAATTGTAGGTATTTCTTAAACACAAAAAATTACAAAAGATATTCTTCCCATGTTTTTTGTTTGTTTTTTATTTTCAACTAGCCATTATTTATTAATTATAAAAATTATTAATAAAAATTGGTTAACTGAAAAAAATATTATATTTCGTTTTGTTTTGCACTGTTTTCTAGTAACTCATCAATTGATACAGGATTTTCAATCGAGGTGCTATTATTTGTGTTTAATTTATTTATACGTTTTTTAATGTTTTCGATATTTTGTTTTGATTTGGCGTCATCTTGTACTTGTATGAAACTTGTTCTGATAGAAATAAGCCAGATAAATATTACTAAAAACATTGTTACACCAACAGCTAACCAAACATAACGTATTCTAATATGTTCAGGTTGTTCACGAATATTATCTATTTTTTTTTCTATTTTGCTGAACATAATATTTTAGTTAGAAATTTACAAGAGTTTAAATAACTTTTAATAATACTAGATCCATAGATTTATTTTCTAAGTCCTTTTTCTTGATGATGAGCTTATCTTCTTTTGTTTTTGGACAATTTCCAATTTCAGCACAAAAGTCATTTTCATCTATGAGTGTTTTTATTTTTAATCCGTTTGTTTTGTATTGCATTGGAATGACTAATTTTGCTTCTATTTTCTTAGCTATTATTTCTGCGGTTTTAGCATCAATTCCGTCTGTGTCTCCTATAGGAAGAAATACTATATCAGCACCTACGACAGTATCAAGAACATCTGGAGATAATTCTGTGCCGATTGCACCTAAATAGACTATTTTCATACCTTCTACATCTAGAGAAAATACAACGGTATTTCCGCGACTCTCACCATTGTTATGATCTGCAAGTGAATCAGAGCCAACTATGTTTATGCCTTTGACAGCATATTCTCCAGGACGATTGATGATGATGGGATTTCCGCGTAATATTTCAGGATTATTAAACATTGCGTCTGGGTGAGGGATTAAGATAATATCAGCGTTGCTTTGCGGTGGGCGAAGTCCTAATTTTTTGTCATAAGGAGCAAAAATAATAGTTACATCTTTGCTTCCGCGTCCTTCAGTTTTTGCTATAATTTTAAAACAAGACAATCCATGATATGTAATATGCATACAGTTTTTTAATAAATAATAAAACTTATATTGTTTCAATAATGATTTGAAACTATATTTTTTTACTTATTCATGATAACACATGTGAAAAATTTTGTCATCTTGACTTTTATCTTTTTTTCATGTATACTTATAAGTAAGAAGATAAAAGAACGGGTGACTTTTCCTTCGAAAAAAATCAAATCATATTTACTTGGGGATATGGGTGGATTTTTGACGGAGAATAAGATATATCCGTTTTTTATTTTTTTGTAAGTAAACTTTATAAGTTTATGTTACTTAATTAGTATGCTAGTAAACATATGCAAAAACAAAAAGAAAAAAGTGTTGTGAAAAAGCGAAGCCTATATATTGTTCTGGCACTAGCACTATTTATAGGAGCTCCGGTACTCGGTGCTATTTTAGTGCAGAACTTTACACAATGGGATTTGGTAGTTGATGATCCACCAATTGCAAAATTGCAAGGTGCTGATGCTAATTATGATGGGGATAATGATGATACGACAGGTTATTTGCAAGTAAATCTTGGTCAAACTATTTCAAATAATGATAATACGTTGGGAACCCCAGGATCAAATGCAACAAATCTATCCCATGAAGAAATAACCTTTACATGTTTTAAAGGAGATAGAACTTATTATACAGATGTAATACAGCTTGATAACACAACGACTAGTGAAGATTGGGATGTAACTTTAACAGTTGAATCAGATTTAAATGGAGGAGCTGCTGTGTCTGATACCTTTACAGCAGGTGATGCTGATATTTGGTTGTTTACATCAGAAATAGATAGTACAGGTAATGCTATTACAGAGACTCCTAATCCAGGTAATTATGGTTCTTTGACACAATGGTATGATAGTGCTGCGCCAAATGGAGCAATCCAAATGGAAGTTGTGGCAGGTGTAATGAGTGTTGCTCAGGCAACTACAGGACCATTTACGATTCAACATGGACAACAACGACAATTAGGTTTGGTTGTGGATTGTGGTGCTGCAATGGTTGACGCAGAAACTGGAACATTTCGTTTAACAGTTTCTTCAAGACCTCATTAGTTAGGTATAAAATCTATTAAAGTGTAGATACTTAAGATTAAATACGGGTGGAGATATATATTTTATATAAATCTTTCATCCGTATTTTTTCATATTGGATATATAAATAATGCAAAAATATAGTAATCAAAAACATAAAAATTTAATAAGAGTCACACAATTTTATGTGATTCTTATTATTATTTCTGTAATTATTATGATTATTGCAGCATATGTTACATATGGATATGATGGTTATATTGGTCATATTTCTTTTGGCACAAAAAAAGTAAAAAAACAGATAAACACTAAGAAAAACTTACAAAATAAATTAAAGATAGGTGTAGATTTTTCCAAAGTGCCTAGTGATAAAATAATTGAAGATATACTTAATAATACAATACCAAATGTGTGTAAATACAATCATGCAACAGATAAGATAAAGAAGAAATGTAGACGTAAGCCGCTTAGTTGTTTAAAATCTTATAAAATTAACAAAATTTTAGTAAAGGATGTTAAATATCAGGATCAATTATTTATTGATTTATTAACAGGGAAGAAAGACCAAAAAAAATATACAATTGTTATAGATTTATTAAATAATAATCAAATATTAAACAAAGGAGGTAAAATTGATAAAAAACAATGTCGCAAATTAAAAAAAACAGCCGAGGAGTCTCATCTTATCAATAATGATCCTTCCATAACAATAGAAGGTGACGATCCTTCATCATCAGGCTATGTGCAGACAAAGAAAAATAAATAAATTTATAGAAGATTAGATTTTTTATTTTTGTAGAAAATAGGGGGCTATTGACAATTATTTTTAGATAAATATAAGTTTGGCGTTTTTTAAAAAGTAGAATACTTTTGATATATTATATAAAAAAGATAAAATTGTATAAATTTTAAAATAATTTAATAAAGTGAGTTACTTTATTTTTCTATTAGAAACTATATTTTTTAATAGATAAAAATGCAAAAAAAGTAAATGTATCCATCAAACATCTAGGCATCCCTGTGTTTAGTGTATTTTCCAGAAAAATTTAAAAATTAAATGCCTCAATTTTAAGTCTATAATTGACTTTTGAGCATTTTTGGTGTATAATTAGCAGTAAGAAGATAAATGAAAGGGTGGTCTTTATTTCTTGTAAAAAATTTATTAAATTTGAGGAAATTTTTTACATAAATAGACATCCTTTTTTTATTGTCTTAAAAATAGCATATTTTTATGAAAAAATCATAAATAAAAATTTTTAAAACAAAAATGTTCCAAAAGATTCAAAAAAATAATTATATACCAGGCAAACTAGGAACTTTCTTTATTTTTGTCAAAAATGTTTATAGGAAAATATACAGATTTTTTATAAAAAAAAGAGCGAGGCGAAGGGTACAAAGAATGCTCAAAAATAATTTTGTTGTTATAGAGCAGAACAAAAACAATAATGAAAGAATCAAAATTCTGACAATTTTTAGAACATTGGAGCTTTCAAAAACTTGGAAGAGCGTGGCGACGGTTTTTTCTATCTCATTTCTTGCAATAGTGATTATAACTTCTCAACATTATGGATTTAATATTACAGATGCAGAAATATTAGCTCAAAATTTTACAAAAAATGATACACTTGTTACTAAGGGCTTAACTTTGCTAAAATACGAGACTCTTTCACAAAAAAGCATTGATCTAAAATCTGAGTTCGATACAGAGACTTATTCAAATAGTAACTTTGAAGCAGGAAAAGATGATTTAATAGCTTATGCTAGTACAAATGATTATTTGGAATTAGGTCATTATGGTGATAATCCAGTAAATATTAGCAATGGTGATTGGATAGATAGCGATAATTATCAAACATGTTCTCAAGCAGAATTTAATAATGGAACTTATGTTGATACACAATTTAATGCAGGAAATAATTATGTTGAGTTAGATGCGAGTGGATTGGCAAATGGTACAGGTTCTTATGCTTCAGAAATTTTTGATGCAGGAGTAGATATAGGGTGGAAGACACTATCTTGGAAAACTACCTATCCGACATTGAAAGATTTACCGGACAATAAACAATCCGAGTTTGGATACGAGTATGGTAATGTTGATATGAGTGATAATAAGTTACTTATGCATCTTGATGAATCTTCTGGAAACGTCTTGGATTCTTCGGGAAATGCTTTTAGTGGAACTGTTGGCACTGGTACAACATATGGTGCAGATGGAAGGTTTAATAAAGCATTGCATTTTTCAGGAAATGCTCAAGGTCAAGTACGCATTGATGATTCGGTGCATCCACTTGATTATGTAGATAAAGTCAGTTATGGAGCATGGTTTAAAGCCGATAGTTTTAGTAATTGGGCAGGTATTATTTCTAGAATGGATTCATGGCCTAATGGATATAATTTGCAAGTTGGTACAACTCAGCGGATAGCGTGCGGAAGCGGTGTTTATACCATGTCTGATAGTATGCCAGTAACTGGACAGTGGTATCATGCTGTTTGTGTTTATGATGGAACTGAAATGAAGCTTTATGTAAATGGAGAATTGCAAAATGATAAGGATACTGTGACTTTAGCTAAATCTGCTACTGATATCATTGAAATTGGTGATTTTTATACTAAAAATTCTACATTAGATTTTGATGGAGATATCGATGAGGTGTTTATAATGCACAAAGTTTTATCAGATACTGAAGTGAAGGAATTATATCAACGCGGAGCACATAGAACGAAATTTCAGGTACGAAGCTGTAATGATAATGCATGTAATGGAGAAAGTTTTATTGGTCCAGATGGCACATCAAGTACTTATTATACAGAAATTTTGAATAATGGACAGACTTTGCCATCAGTAAATCTTATAAACGTTGCTGATAATAGATATTTTCAATACCGTACAATATTAGACACAGACGATTCTGCTGTTGGTCCACAGTTGCAGTGTGTAACAGTAAATTCAAGTAATAAATATAAATGGAGATATCGTAGATGTTTTGATATTGATAATACTACTACAGGTGCTACAGATGAAATGGAATATCAAGTTTATCTTGATATAGATACGGCGAGTTTAGTTAATGATGGAAAAATGCAGTCGAGTGGTGATGATATGAGATTTATTGATAGTGAAGGACATAAATTACCATATTTTATTGCTGATGACATGAATTCATCTTCTACTCGTGTGTGGTTGAAATTGGATGAAATAGATCATGGAACACACAAAAAAGTATGTATGTATTATGGAAATCCTAATGCTGTATCAGACGCTTCCAGAGAAGATGTTTTTACATATGATGTTCAAACTCCAATTTATCACATAGTAGCAGATACCACTAATAATACAAATGCAGAGTTTGTGAGTTATGCAAATAGTAACATTGTAAATGTGGGTTCTTATAACAAGACTTTAAATGAATATGAGGCTGATACTCATCCAAATGCAAATTATAGTTTAACACAAACCACAGCCATTAGTACTACCAGTCCGATAAATGGTGAATATAATCTTGATGGTACGGATTCTATTGTTCCGGCTTCATTTGCTAGTACAAATTTTGTTTATCGTTTAGACAGATATACAAATTATTTTTCATTCATCTCTCCATGGTGTGATGCTGATGTAGAAGTACGTAATGGCAATAATAATATTGTATCAAATGGTTCATTTACTATTGGACAAGGATCTGCTCATAATTTACATACATCTAATAATACGAATAACGGAATACCAAATGATGGCACAGTTATGGTAGAGGTTACAAATAATTGTCCAATATTAGCTCAGCATCATAGTAATAATGGTGGTGATAGTTTTGCTTTTGTTCCAGCATCCAAAGAATGGTATGGTGTTGGGTCTGGTAAATTTGGTATCGCAGCTCTATATGATAATACTAATATAACGGTGTATCGTAGTTCTGGAACGACGGCCACTTATGCTTTAAATCGTGGTCAAAATGTTGAAATTAATGATTCTGGTTCTCAAGGTTCTGATCCTGCACATCGTGTTGTAGCAGATAATTTGATAGGTGTTGTTGCTTTGGCTGATGGTGATGGTGGTGATGCCACAACATTTTTGCCAGTTAAAAAAATGGGTTACAAATATTATATTCCGTCAGATACCCAATACATTGCAATTGCTACAAAAGAAGGTAAAACAACTACTGTAAATTTGTATAATGATGGAACAAATTGTGGCGTTGGAGCGCCTGATGACACTAATACAGTTACCGCAAATTCAAATAATCCTGGTAAAATTTATTTTGGTTCTACAAATAATGGAGCTAATATACCAGCTGGTGCATGTAT
Organism: uncultured Micavibrio sp.; assembly: GCA_964534895.1. Classification (GTDB taxonomy): domain Bacteria; phylum Patescibacteriota; class Minisyncoccia; order Moranbacterales. The sequence goes on along the minus strand of CAZHQB010000007.1, from coordinate 4,030 downwards.
AGTCGCAAATAATCCAATTTTTGCTTATCATGAGTATTCTGGTAGTGATGATGAACATAATATATGGAATGAGGGACAAAATCAACAATTTGTTTCTCCAACGCCGACATATACTGTAGGCACTCAGGAATCTGGGTCCTGGAGTATTGATGGTACACATCAGTGGCTTCGACGTACGTCTATCACCGTTCATAATCCATCTTCTTCTGCAGTAACGGATTATCAAATAGACATTGATTTAGGCGCTAATTTAAATAATATTTTTAGTCAATCACAAAATGATGGTGGCGATATTCGTGTTGCAGGCAATAATGGTGATGGTACGGACGATATAACATATGATTTAGAAAATTTTGATTCTACAAATATAATTGGAGATTTATGGGTCAAAATTCCTTCTATTTCTGCAGGTGGAAATGTAACAATATACGTATATTATGCTGTTTCTGAAACAGAAGAAGTTTGCAATCAAACACAATTTAATAATGGCAGTTATGCTGATACACAATATAATACTACAGACAATTGGGTTGAATTAGATAGCACAGGATTGACAAATGGCACTGGTCAATATTCTTCTGAAATTTTTGATATTGGACAGAATGTATCATGGAATAATTTAACATGGATATCTAATAAACCAACATTTAAAGAACTGCCAAATAATAAAGCAATAGAAGCTGTATATGGTGATGCAAATATGGATATGAGCAATAATGAACTTCTTATGCATTTAAATGAAAATAGTGGAAGTGTGCAAGATTCATCTGGTAATAATTTTGTTGGTACGCCTGGAGCTAGTACTACATATGGAGTTCAAGGACGTTTTAATACAGCACTTAACTTTGATGGAAACAGTAATGGAGAAGTTGTGATAGATGATTCAAGTCATCCACTAAATTATACAGATAAAATCACCTATGGAGTATGGTTTAAAGCTAACAGCTTTCGCAATTGGGCTGGACTCTTATCCAGGATGTCTTCGTGGGGGCACGGATATAATTTACAAGTAGGTACGAGTCAACGAATAGCATGTGGAAGTGGTGTTTATACAAATTCTAACAATATGCCAGTAACTGGACAATGGTATCATGCTGTTTGTGTTTATGATGGTACTGACATGAAACTTTATGTAAATGGAGAATTGCAAAATGATGTGGATACTCATACACTGGCTCAATCTGCATCGGATGAAATAAATATTGGAGAATTTTATACAAATGGAGGTAGTTTGGATTTTGATGGACAAATAGATGAAGCATTTATTACACATGATGCACTTGATGCTACTACCATTAAAAATATGTATTTAAGAGGTGTAAATAGATTAAAATTTCAAGTACGAAGTTGTGATGACAATGCGTGTAGCGGAGAAAATTTTATTGGTCCAGATGGCACATCAAGCACTTATTATGATGAACAGGCAAATGATACTATTAATTTACCATACTTTGATTTAAATAATGTTACTAATAATAGATATTTTCAATTTAGAACAGATTTTGAGTCAGATAATTCTACAGATTCACCAGAATTGTCATGTGTAAAAGTTTTGCATGGATCAACCAATATGATTACAACGGGCAATCGTTTTGCAGTTTTTCAAACTTCAAACAGAAAGCCTAACTATTACATTGTAGATGAGCGTGGCGCTAGTCAAAATTTAGATATAATTTCATTTACAGATGGAAATATTGTTAATGATGGACATGTTACACAAAGTGTTGATGAAGGGCAAATTGAAACACTTCCTTTTGGTGCAAGTAATTTATCAAATGCAGATATTTTTTCTGTTACTGGTCCATTGCATGTTGCATTTGATGGCGATACTACAGATTCTGCAATCCCAATTGCTTATGCCGGGCGAGAGTTTGTGTATATGGTTAATCGTGATAATGATTCATTTAGTTTTTATGCGCCTTTTACTGATGCAAATGTACAAATCCAAGAAAGTTCTGGGGCTGGCTGGACAACTTTACAAACAATCAGTGTGACAACTGGCACAATACAAACAGTTTCACAAGACATTGTAAATAATCATGCATTTAAAATTATATCAGATGAACCAATATTAGGATTTCATAGAGATGGTGCGCGTGATTCAAAAGTATTATATCCAACACATCTTGCTCTTGAAGTCAATTCTGGAAGTTATGAATTATATGGTGTTGGAAGTGGTCGTCTATTACTTGGTGCTAGTAGTGATGCAAATGTGACAATTTATAGGAGTGATGGTACTTCGTCGACTATTACACTTAATACTTCTAATAACTTTGCCTATTCTGAATCTGGTAGTGGGTCTCAAGGTACAGCTATGGCGTACCACATAATATCGAATGCTCCAATAGGAGCTACTAGTTTAGCAGATGGTGATGGATTTGAAACTACTGTATTTTTGCCTCAGAGGGAATTCTCTCGGGAATATGTGATATCTAATCCGACTCAATATATGGCAATAGTGGCTCGTGATGAAAATGTCACCTGTCATGTATATGATGATACAGGTATAGAGATCACTACTGATAGTACGGGTACCATGAATAATATCCCTCCACAGACAGGGGGTAACAATACAATGCCTTATCCAAACAAAATTTTTATAGGAGGTAGTGATACTTCGGATTCCGCATATTTTCAAGCTGGATATCGTATGGAATGTGATGAACCAGTTTATGCATATTATGAACATCATTTAAATTCTACGATAACAGATGAAACAAATTGGCTTACTTGGCCACAAGTAAGAAAAAGAGCATATGTTGAGCCAATTGTGGAAGATGTAGATAGTGTGGATGAGGAAGGACTTTATTATGAGTCTGGTTTTGACAGTGCTGGAGCAGGCGCTGATCCAGAAGCATCTATAGAATTTATAACGGATGCAAGCACTCAAACATATGGGGAACATACATTTTGGAAGAGTATTGACTGGGAAGAAATAATTAACAGTAGAAGTGGAGAAAATAGCGTAAACCAAATAGAATATCAAGCATCCTATGCAGACAGTTCTCCAAATTGTGCTAGTGCAACATATTCTAGTTGGGAAACAGTATATCCAATTACGATAAGTTCATCAATTGATACAAATATTGATTATGTAACTTATTATACAAATAAAAAGACAGTTGATTTGCCAGATGAGTTTAGTGATCATGAGTGTGTTAAAATGCGTGCATATATTCGTACGGGAGATGAAGCATATTCTCCAAGGATAAATAATATTAATGTCAATTATTATGTACCAACATTACTTGAAGATCAATTAAATAATCCAATAATCAATGTAACAGGAGCAACTGGAAGCAAAAATGAAAGGTATCGTATACTCAAAACACTTACAACAGATGTTAGTCTAAATAATTCAGAGGCCTTCTTGACATATAAAAGTATATCAAATAGTGGGGCATTCTCAGAAGTAACTACCGATTTTTTAGAGTTGCAAAATCAAACAATTAATAATCAATTTGCATTCCCACCATTTCCACTAAATCCACCAATAGATGCAAGTTCACATTCAGCGTTTGATTCAAGTCATAATTTAGCTATATATTTTACACATAAACGCTCTGCTGGAGCAACAGAAACAATAGATTTTATATTTAATGTTGACATTATTTCTGCAGGAGGCCCACAGATATCGCGTGATTTTAGATTAAATATTAGCGGATTATAAAAAAGGAAATATTTGGTTACTTGTGATTATAAAATAATTTTGTGAAAATATATTATATGTTTTTATGCAGGAACTAGCTTATAGCTAATTTCATATATTTAAAAACATAACAGACTGAGGTACAACCGCGCTTCTGCAAGATAGTATTATATAGCAGAAATAATGTCGGCGGGTATTGAGTTTTTAACAAATTGTTCGCCAAATCATGTTGACAATATATCTGGGCAGGTTACGACCATGATGTCGGTCTGAAATATGTCAAAATCGGAAAGAAAAGTTCTGGCCATTGACATGGAAGTATATCCTGGACAGAAAACGAAATCCCTAATCACAGGGATTTTAGAATTAAGGTGAAAAATT